>NZ_JBMEMN010000040.1:0-19511 GCF_049310905.1 Gudongella sp. DL1XJH-153 | reverse complement strand
ATACTAAAACATAAACAGGTCAAAAATATTTTAAAAATCACGAAGAACTAAAAAAGGTACGCACTTTTCGAGTAATATGAAAAAGCTTAGAACGTTGTTATTGCAACACGTTCCAAGCTTTTTTTGATTTTTAACTGTCAAATATGGGATAGTATATACCTTCAGAAATTATTTGTCAATAAAAATCTATATTATTTCTTATATCTCCAATGCAAACACTTCGTGAATTTCTTCTGAGTAATCTCTGATAACATCAAGTATGAAGTATGTTATCTTTAGATTCAATGAAAATGCAAAGTCAAGGTCGTTTTTAAAACCATTGTTTTGGAAGTACTCCTCTACAACATCTTCAATATATTTCTTGATTGTTGTATGGAGACTGATGGGATTCTCATTATATATATCGAGATCATCAATAGTAATAACGTTCTTTCTGAATGTGTGGTTAGGTGCATATTCATTAAGCTTTGATTCATATCTTATATGCTTGACCATTGATCCATTGAACGTCCACCTTTTAGCATGAGGTAAACATACATAATCAGAAAGATAATGTGAGACTACTCCAATTTTTTTACTAAGCAATTTCATTGCTATTGGATCTGTCATCTTATTAAAATCAACGTAACGGCTTACGAATATTATTTTCATTATTTCCAATGCAACATAATTTATGCTCTCATCTCTATAGTGTCTTATAAGTTTGTATTTTGGAAGTATGTCCGGAGCTATTGAACCCCAGAGAAGCTTGTCCTTATTCAACTCTATATCATAATGTTCAAGAACATTGTCATAAACACTGGAAGCAATTATCTTATGAGTATCTGCGAAAATTTTGAACACTCCCTTTTTTTACGTTTTCCCAACTCCTTTGATAATATAACATAGAAAAACTTATGTCAACCAAGCAAATGTTGCATTCTCTTAATATTTTAAATTTTTCACAACCAATTCATACTTGATCAATGAGATGCTTACTCGAAATAGTCACTATATATTTTAAAATTATAATTGCTGAACAGAATTAAATTAATCTCCCTGATAGTAGATTCGTTTCTCGAAAAATCCTCTATTGCTCGTTTTACAACTTCAACTGCTTCATCAATTGGATAGCCATATGCGCCTGTAGATATGGAAGGGAAAGAAATTGATTTAAGATTATATTCAGCTGCTAGTTTTAATGAATTTGTATATGCATTGTATAGAAGAACTTCCTCCATTGAATCACTTCTACCATACATGGGTCCAACTGTATGAATTACATACTTGCATGGTAGATTACCTGCTGTTGTTATTTTTGCCTCACCAGTTGGACAACCTGAGTGTTTTTTACATTGTTCCAGTATAGCAGGTCCTCCTTTTTTGTGAATTGCTCCATCCACTCCTCCTCCACCTAGCAGAGTATTGTTTGCAGCGTTTACTATGGCATCTACCTTTTCTTCTGTAATATCTCCCATTTTAATGTTAATATTAATATCCCCAATCCTCATACTTATTCTCCTTTCAGTTCAGATAACCATCGAGAGTTCTCCACACAGAAGGTATTTCAAATCCTTTTCTCCATGTAGCCATCCCTGCCAAATTATACTTGTGTACTAGTGAAACCTTGTAATACAAAGAGTTTTCATCTTCCAACCATATTTTTCTGGTTGTATCCCCTACTTTCAACTCTCCATAAAACTGCTGGCTTCTTTCATCCCATACTGTTTCAATATTGTTTTTATCAATAAATTCCAAGGCAGTATTCATTGTTACTGCTTGAGAGGAAACTCCGTCATTATTCACATCCCATACCCTTGAATAAAATGGCATTCCAAGGACCAGCTTATCAGCAGGCACCTGTTCCAATAATCTGGATACAGATTCCTCCACCCACCAGTACTCTGCAACGGACCCTGCAATGGGACTGGCTGACCAGTGTTGATCATAGGCCATCAGGAAAACATAATCGAGAGACTGCTGAAGCCTTTCCCTATCATAGACCATCGACCAGTTTGGACTAGTAGATCTTGGCGTAACATCCATTGATACTGTTAAACCATTGCTACTAAAGATTGGATAGAGTTCCCTTACAAATTGGGTAAGATTGTCTCTATCTTCATAATAGATATTTTCGAAGTCAATATTTATACCATCAGCTTGATAATACTGATAGATGTTAAGAAGATCATCAATCAATTTTTCTCTTGTGTTACTGGATTTCAGAAGTTCACTTGTCAATTCCGGGTCAAATGAGTTGGTTACTGCAGGCCATATCTGGTAGCCTTTTTCACTGTATAAGCGAGAATACTCTCTACTACCCTTATCATAAATAGTTCCTTCGGTATCCGTTACATCAAACCAAGTAGGAGCAACTACATTTACGCCAGGTAAATCCTGAACAGATTCAATATTTCTCATTGGACCATAAGTATAATCCCAGGTTAAATTTATTAGTTCACTTATATTTGAAGTCGAATCCTGATCATCTTCCATTTTTATCCTAAACCTGTTTTTACCGTATTCTATCAACAGATTGTCTTCGTGAACGTATCCCACCAAACCTTCTTTTGTCCTTATTCTAAACCATGAACTTTCCTCAGCGAATACAACTACTCTTTCACCTGATTCCAAAGTACTACCTATCTTGGCAGACCTCTTGTGTGGGCTTAAGTGGACCTGTGAGTCTTCTTTAAGTTCACCTTCAATGTATTCGTATCCTTTATAATCTACTATTAGTGATTTGTTATTCCAGTTGAAATCCAACTCATTACGATAGATTTCTTTGACAAGATTATATGGTACATAAACATTTTGATTTATATTTCTCAGGGGTGTTATAAGTTGGATTTCCTTGCCATTCATTGTTCCTAAGCTCATTTCAAGGCTAAATCTTCCAACTGATTGCTGGTTTGTTATAACTACCACGGATTCTTCTTCATCATAAAACAAATCTTCATCTACAAATTCCTTAAGGAATTCGTATGAAAAATGTATTTCATCATCAATGTACATATAATCGGATTCTTCCACAAGTTTTATGTCTTCAATAAGGACATAAAAACCATCCTCCTCAGAAATGCTTTGTACTTCTACTTGGGTGTAATCCGAATAAATAATATACACTACAAACACAATAATAAATATAGACAGTATAAAAGCCAGAATTTTTCTCATAATTTTATCACCTGATATAATTATAGCATGATTGTTACAAGGATTACTGTATCAATTCAAAATATGTTAGATTAGTAATGCTAGTCATTGTGTTTTTTAATAAAAAAGACCTACTGCAATTCAATAAATTGATTGCAATAAGTCTAAGGTGACAAAATCATTTAGTGCATTTTGTCAGATCATCTGTAAATTTATTGTACTCCTTAAGGAGAGTCACTTTTACCCCATCTTCTCTTATAAAGGTAGGGACACTTTCAATTCCATATGCTGCAGCGAGCTCCCTGGCTTTTTCCATTTTATCCTCAATGTCCCCTTCTTCAATTGATCTCATCATATCCTGTATATTAAGACCAGCAACAAGTCCAATTTCATTGACTACCTCCTTTAGTGCAACATTTTTCCCATCCTCAAATATTGCCTTGAACCCTTCTCTTGCAAAAGGATAAAATAGTCCAACTTCCTGAGCGTATACAGCAGCCCTGTGTAAAAGACCAGTATTGAACTTTCTCGTCTTGTTGGTGTATACAAGCCTATACTCTGATCCAAGTCTTTCAATTCTTCTGTAGGCAATTTCAATCTGTTCCCTTGGTATCGAGTCTCCCAGATCAGATCCTTCTTCAGGTGTATCTTTATCTAGTTCATAAGGGTACCAAATAAAACTCATCTCTGGATTCTCTTCCTGCATTCTCATAGCAATTTTAAATCCGATATAACAAAACGGACATGCAAAGTCCGAAAAAACCATGAATTCTTTAATATCAATCCCTCCTTAGTTCTACATGGAGTTTTATACCCAGTGATTATTAGATTTAAGCCTAATTTTTGAAAACAAAAAAGAATAGCTCCTGATGAACAACGAATTTTATTTTATCCATCAGGAGCTATTTTTCTTGAATTAAGTCGCTATATGATTCCCTCTATCTTGTAAACTTGATGAAAATATATTTTCCATGAACACCTTTATTGACATCTGCCGGGCTTAGGGTATTCTGCCAATATACGCTATCCCATTCAGGTTCTTTATTATCAGGATTATCCATTGCAACTGCAATTCCTTTTATTGGTGGTAGAGTTTTTGCCTTGGTGGTCCACATGTAAATGTAATCTGTATTCTTCCATGTTTTGCCATATACATCAGTAAAATTATAATTAAGTCCCTTATTTAAGTCAGTACCAATTCTTGTATAGTGAACATAGTTGGAATTGTGGCTCAGTAATTTTGTCTCTGGTGACTGTGGACTACCAACGTATTCCATGAAGAAATCGGTGTATGCTTCATCTACATTCTCGCCCAATTTGTATGTTAAGTAAATGTAATCTCCCATGCTGCCAGCCAAGCTATTCAAATCAGCATCTATAAGCATGTATCCTGGAGGACATTTGGCTCTTGCTTTAAACTTATCCTGATCTGAAACAAACTTAATGTCCACTACATACTTCTCTGTTGGCCATTGGTTTCCTTGAGCTAAGTTCAGCTTATCGAATTCAGCCTTAAGCTCCACGGATCTAGAGAAACTGTCACAAAGCTCCCAAATAGGAACTAAAGGTCTTGCTGTAGTATTTCCAAATTCAACAAGTGTGCCATGTTCTTCAAGAGTGCTTTCCCATTTACTCAATATTTGAGGATCATTAGTAAACTGACCAGTATTTAGTACAAATCCTCCACCGTAGGAACGAGTGGTCACATCTTTATTACTGTCATATTCAGATTTATTTTTAATATTCTGATATTCAACACCTGCCGCTGCTTTGAGAACTACGACATTGAAATCTGCCTTTGCAGCTACTTTGAAGTTTTCAAAGCTTGTTGAAGATTGAGAACTGGCAGTAATATTATAGTCGACCCTTCCACCAGTTATGGTGTCAATCACTACGTAATGTCCGAAATTTGCAAAAACTGTACTGGCAGGTATATTGTTGTCATTTATCATATTTTTGGCATCTGCATTGAGATAATTTTTTAAATTTGTCGTACCATGCACATAAACACCGTATTTTTTAATCAGCCAGGTATGAGTAGAGAAATAATTGTTGAGCTGTTGTGTACGGGTTGAATCGAAATTTGTTTTTACTGATCCTCCAAATCCGAAATAGCTTCCGGATGCGCTAATCTTTGTTGAAATGGTATTGCTATATGACCTAATGGATTCACTGGTTATATGAGTGTCTAAACCTTGATCATAACGTATACGTTCGATTCTCTGATCAGTTATAAGCTTTTCCAAATCCAAGACACTCTGTTTCAAGGAGTCAACTGAAGCATACTTCCCGAATACATCATATCCCCTGCCAAGTCTCAAAACCACTGGAAAACCTGATTCGCTCATCATAACCTTTCTTGGTACCCCAACCGGATCAAAATTCCAAAGGTCTTTAAGATAACTAGTATCAACTGACAGAACCAATTGATCAATCGTACTCTTTGACAGATCAGTTATGGGAACTCTTACTTTTGATATTGTTCCAGTTGAAGGTGTCGATGGTGTCAATGGGTCTATTGGAGTTACTGGTGTTAAACCGATTGGGGGTATTGAAGGTTCCAATTGAAATGGCGGGATAATCGAAGAATCAATTGGTTGATCTGATCCCATAGTTTTGGTAATGGTAACCTTCTTGGTTACGGCATCCCACTCTAGATTACATCCAAGATTCTCGGTCACAAATCGTAGCGGCAGCATTGTCCGTCCATTTACAATGAGAGGCTTAACATTTGGATTATTGGCATCAATGGGAACTACAGCTCCATTGACTAAGGCCTTGCTCTCACCTACCCACAGCTCCATACTCCTCTCACCTAAGAAAACGGTTACTTTCTTTTCTTCACCATCCCACAGGATCTCTGCTCCTAAAGGAGTTGCAGCATACCTGATTGGCAGCATTGTACGTTCTTCAATAATCATGGGACTTACATCCATAACAATAAGTTCGCCATTTGCAGTGTATGTATTGTTATCGATTATAAAAACCATTGTTGTACCTTCAGTTTGAGACTCTTCTGCAAGCACTGGTGTAAATGGTACAAAAGCCATTGCAAGTATTAGCGTCGAAATAATCGTCTTTACCAAAGCTGTATTTTTCATACTCTCACTACTTGGAAAGATTTTCATTGACCCTTACCTCCCTTACAGTATAGTCACTCTATGATTTAACTTAGTTATAAATTTGTCATTTAACTGTTACCCATATTATGTTAACTTTAATGATTTAACGTGTTAATTTTTCGTAATAACTAAAATAAAAAAGCAAGGGTTAAAAACCCTTGCAATTAATTATTATGGTGTACCCAGAGGGATTCGAACCCCCGACCTACTGGATTGAAATCTCAACATTTTGGTCTTCCTGTTAAAACCTATTATGTGTATTTTGCAATATTTGTTTGACTGTAAACAACTACCATATACTGCAATAATTTAGTACATATTAGTTAAAAAAGTGTTAAATTTTAACCCTTTTATGTCAGCAATATCAATGTTTTCCGGGTATTTTATTTTTTATTTCCTGGTGCATGAACCCTTTGTTGATAAAATTTATTCTGAAGGCTCTATTCCCCTTATAAATCAATTTTAACACTATAACCCTACCTAGACCATGTCTAGATATTTAAAGCCTCTTAAAATCGATTCTGCGGCTTCATTCTTTGAAATATATTCTTCAACTCTTGAAAATGGACTAAACCGACCAATATTTTCAAGTATACCACTTTTTAGGATATTTTCAATTTTATTTTCAAAAAAAAGAAGGACCTTTTCAGGTCCCTCTCTTGCCTCAATATCATTTCCCTAGACTGTCCCACTCTTCAGAAGTCATACTTTTCGCCTTTTTGATTATGTTGTTTGTCAAGTCTTGTTTGTCTTCGTGAGTTGCGTTTTTTAGATAGTCCTCAATGATTGCTGCTGACTTTTCCAAAAGTTCTTCTCTTTCTTCTGTTGAAATTTCTTTTAATAATCCCTCTAATTTTTCCATCGACATTTTATACCCTCCTTGTTTTACCACTTAGTATTGGCTCCAAACCTCATCAACATGATCCGAATCCTCTTTCATGTATTCCTTTATCTTCCCTTTTTACTTTTGTACGCTTATTTATTTCATTGTCTATTAACTCTTATGTTCTCGACCATTTCCTTCATAATGTCTCGATACTCGTATTTGTCAATCTCTATTATCTGTTCCACCTGGTCATATAAAGCATTCAATTTCAAATATTCATCAAGCTCTTTCTGACCTTGGAATAATATTTTTCTGCCATTTCTTAACTCTGCCACTAAATACATGATATAACCTCCTTATTCTGGCTTGATTGTTGCCTGTAATTCGTTTATTAAGTCCTCAGCTTCAAAGCTGAAATCAAGTGCCATTTTTAAAAACTTCTGGATTCTCCAGTATTCAGTAAACCATTTAGCTGAATATAACTCTTCTGGATCGCTTACTTCTTTTGGCTCTTTATACCACTTGAGGGCTTTTTCTGGATCAGGCTTTATGTTCAACCCGTAATCTCCCATAAACTCCGCCAATATAAAGTTTGTGCTTTCAACCTTAATCTTTAAATCCTCAACTGTATCCATAATTTCTTTATACTCTATTGTTCTACCCATTTTATTATATCCTCCTTTTATTTGTTCCAGGAAGATGATATAATGTATCTGGATCATCTCCTCTGGAGGTGTTCTTCTTGGTATTCTGTTCAGGCCTGCCCGCTTGACGGAATACCTTTTACTTTTTTTGATTGCTGCCTTCAAACCGTTGAAATATAGACATACTTTAGTATTAACTACTTTATAAAACCTCTTAGAAACGATTCTGAGCCCTTGTTTTTTTCTGTACTTTATATGTTAATCGAACTTTCTAATCCCTAACTTCAACATCTTCAAGTAGCTCTCCAACTGTTAAATCAAAGCCTTTAGCAAGCTTTATTATTGTTCTTAACCCTGGATCATCTACAATCCCAGTCTCAATATTTCTAATATAGCTGTGAGAAGGTATTTCGCAGATTTCAGCAAGCTTTCTGTAAGATAAATTCCTGTTCTTTCTAAGTGTTTCTATCTTTTTACCTAGAAGCATTTTACTCCACCCCCCAATATATGGTATGATTTACTTGTAGTGTATCTATTTAAATACTATATATAGTTAAGGAGGTGAAGAAATGTCCAATCTTAAGAAACCGGGTACTGATAATCAACCTGCTGGAAAGTACAAAGAAGTTGGTCCTCGTGGCGGCAAGGTCTCCGATCCTAGAGTTGTTAAAATCGACAAAGGTGATCGCCTTCCACCCACTCAAGAAGAAGGTCACAAATGGGAGAAGATTTAAGCCAAAGTCATTGCTTTTGCAATGGCTTTTATATTTCATTTTTTCTCCTCTTTCTTCCAGCCTCGTACTTTTGTATACATCCTTACATTATTTAGGACCCCTAATCTATCCTTGAAGAATTTTATAGATAAGGGCCTTTTTTAGTCTTACCCAGGACTCCATTGAAACAAGGTGGACCTTTTATTGTCTTATCCAGGACAATCAGAAAAGAGTCGACTCTGTTTACTATTACGCAGAACACAGAACGAAGAGTCAACATTGAACCTTTTAATGTCTTGATCAGGACATGAGAAGCTGGTAATGGATTTAAACAGTTTATTGTCTTATTTAGTACAATTATCTATTCTTAGAATTTACAAAAGCTTCAAAACCATCATCTTCTTCTATTTCATTATTTGGTAATAGATCGTTTAGTTGTTTGATTACTGAAGAATAATTTTTGATTGTTACCTGATATAGATCAGCTGCAATACTCCGTTTAAATCCGAACTGATTAGCTCCATTCTTGTATTCTTCCTTATAACCATTCTGTTTGATATCCTCCTGGAGATCCTCAAGTAGTATTGCCATGAATGAAGCATTTTCAACAAGCCTCTGTACCAGTTTCTTTTTATCATCAGGGATTTCTTTGTAAATATTTTTAATTTTTTTCAATTCTGAAGAAAACCTCTTATCATTCTTTAAATGTTCAAATTTCTTTTCAGAAACCGCCATATATTCACCCCCCAGCTCAGTATTGTTTGTCTATTAATCTACACCCCCTTATAGAGGCTCCTGTGGGTTCACTGAAAGTCCACCACCGGTCCTTGTGTCCTGTTCAAGGCTTTTTTTATGGGGGGGGTTATGTAGGAACGGCCTGCGCATTAAACAAGACTTCCCCTTCGGTCCTTTTGCCCTCATTTCAGTGTATTTTTATGGGGGGCCTATCTTATACCCTCCCCTTGTGTTTAACAGTAACCTCAAGCTTTCTTGCTGAATCATAATCAGACTTGAATACAAGATCATCAATCCTCTTCATTGTCTGTTCGTATTCTACCTTTAATCTATCCCTCTCTTCAATCAATGGTCTGGTTACTTTTTCGTGTTCATTAGCTGCTTCCGATTTAATTAGTTTGAACTCTTCACTCTGTAGCCGGGATTGAATAAACAGATCTAGATTAAACATTATCATGACTCTTTGGTCCTCCTGTTCTTCTAGGAGTTTCTTTCTTCTAGCCTTAAATTTATCAATATCTAGTCCGCTATAATCCATAGCTTCTTGTTCCATTAAATCCTGAAGTTCCTGATTAATCTCTTCGATTCTATCCTCTGCTTCAAGCTTTTTATACTTGTATTCCTCTGCTTTTCGATCAAGTTCTCTGACCGCCTGAATATATTCATATATCTTTTTCATGTCCTTCTTCTGTGGTATTAGCTTTTCATTTATCATTTGATATCCCCTTTCATTCTCTGTTTTTGTCTCCTGACATTCGTTCTCTTGATGATTGTTTCTTTTGACTATAAAGCTTGATTACCTGTTTCTCTTAACTGATCACCCATCTCCTCTCTTTTAGATACTGGCTCATCATATAAACCCATGACCTTTTCAGGAATTATCAAGGTATTAAAGAATATTTTTCCACTACTGGATATTTTAGATTTAGCTTTTGCCTTTAATTCTGCTATCACCCAATTACCGGATTTCATAATATCAGCACCCTCAAATTCTTCTCCAATATGAACAATAATTTGTGATTTGTCTATACTTTCAAATAGAATTATCTCGTGTCTTTCACCTTTGAAAACTGTTTTTACATACCTTCCCTTGCCACAAAAATTAAACATCAACTTTCCCCCTTGACTAATTTCTTCAACTTCTTCTCTCTATCAATTACTATCCTTTCCACTGGTGAAGATGGATTCCCACCTGTAACCCTGTCAGTGTCATACCTTGGAGAACTATACCATGATGTAACCTCATCAAGCTCCTTCTCTAGTTGCTTGGCATATGCTGACCTTCTAATCTTTCTGAGTGCCTTGTTCCTTATCTCAGCGGTATATCCTGGATCTCTGTTTATAATCCTTGCAACTTCCTTCAGCTGGTGTTCCTTACAATTCAAACCCAGGTTTAGCCTCAAGGCTTCCAGCTCTTCATCCCTCAAGTAACTCTTTATCTGCTCAATAAACCCATTAATGAAAACCGATTCGACAACATCATCCTCAAAACATCCTTCAGGATCTTCAATCATATCTCCCAGGGTTATACCTTCCCCCTCTTGTGATATGTCAACATCAAGTGAAGTAACATTCTGTTCAATATCCATTAACTCTTTGACCTTCCTATATGGTATTTTAAGAGCTCCAGATATTTCCTTGATGGTTGGCTCCTTTTCGTTGTTGTCCCTTGTGTAGTGTCTTCTGTATGCTTCAATTTTGTATAATGATTCATACACCCAGGCCGGAACCCTTAAGCCTTTTGACTTGTCTCTGATGTATGCCCTGATTGTTGCTTTGATATGAGTTGCTGCATGATTTGAGAAGGACCCTTTCCCTGGATCATATGAGTCAAGGCTATTCATCAAGCCGATTACCCCTTCATTGAAGAGGTCCTCCTCTTGCCTTAGTGGATTATTGTCCATCCTGTATCTGTTACTGATTACTTTAACTAATCTTAGATTATGGAGTATCAAGGTTTCTTTGACCTGTGAATCCCCTGACTTGATGTATTCCTTCAAGAACTCTTCCTGGAGTTGCTCATCAAGTACTTGAGGTAATTTCATATCATACAAGTAATAACCTCCTCATATTTAATTAACCCTTTTCCATACACTCACCCTTTGACATATAATCATCTCCTTAACTATGTTCTTTCTGGCCTCTTATAAATATTTATCTGACTGACTATATATATTAAGGCCCTTGTCCTCTGGCCTGATCTCAATAAATCCTTCCTGGTCCCTATCCAGAAACTCAACAAGGCCCTTGTCTCCTATATACATCGTTTTAATATTCCGGTCTCCTTGCATATCTTCAACAAGTGCAACTCCTACTACCGGATAGGCTACTTCATAACAAGGAACCGCATATCCTTTTCTCTTAAATATTGCGTTGATTTTCCTGTCTGTTGACATCATTTGAATTATTAATTGCTTTTCCATTTTGGTATCTCCCCTTTGGTTTAATGGTGTAATAGCTTCCATCATTTGAAACATCTAGAGATATACCTCCTTTTTTTGTATGCTTGTTGCCTGGTGCTGCTTAGTAGTCCATTATTAAATAATTGATTGTTGTCCTTCCTGGTGCTTTAATCTTAGATATACAACTCGTATCTTTTCCAGTATTTCAATAAAATTTTGAAGGAACTCTTCCTTCTCTTCGTTTGGGATTGATTCATCCTCAAAATATTTTGTAGCTTTGTCATATCTCTGTTTCAGTCTGTTGTATTCCCTTCTTGTTTCTTCCATTTATCACCGCCTCCCTTAGAACGGACACTCAGCTCTTACTTCATGGAGTTCTTGAAGTGTCTTGTCATGTTGTGTCAACTTCTTGGTCCATGAATACTCCTTGACCTTTTCTATATCATTTGTGAAGTACCTCTTGCTGAAAAAGTCAAAATAAAAGAGTATCTCCTGGTTATACACTCCGAACTTCCTGTCTTTGAATATGATCATCAGATTGTTAAATCCTGAATATTGTTCCTTCTGTCTTTCCTCCGGTGTCAACCTGTGAAAACCGATTACCCTATCTGCTAGATTTGTTATGTCTGCGGTACCTGATATTGAATACTTATCAACTCTTTTTTGGCCTGGTGCTGGTTTCCTTGGATGAGCTACAAGATGGACAACTGCGTTGTAATTTCTCGAGAACTGCTTCAACTTTAAAATCAATTTTCCTTGCTTCTCGTTAACATCACCATTCCCGGATATGTTCATTGTCATGAGGTTGTCTATTGCAAAAACCTTGATTCCCTCTCTTCTTGCCATATATTCCATGGCTTGGATGATTTTGTTATCTGTTGCATAATCTTCCGTATCAAATAAAAATATCTTGCCATTGTAGAACTCATCCAGATATTCAAAATATATTGGATTCGGAACTGGAATATCCTGTCTCTTGACCGGGCAATAATGAGAAGTCAGATATTTCTTGCCTGACAACTGAAGATCCATCCATTCCTTGAAGTCCTCTTTTGCCAGTTCACCAGAATATACAAAAGTTGGATTGTCTGCTTCAATGCCATTCAACAAAACATTTGACAATAGAGTTGATTTTCCTGATCCATTGTAACCGGTCCAGACAATCAATTGACCTCCATACAATCCACCTATTAAATCATCAAGTTCCTGGTACCCTGTGGAGATGGCTTCATCCTTCTGGTATTGTTTCCTTCTGACATCAGCAAGGTCTGTAATAAATTCCTTCTTGATTACCCTTGCCTCATCAATTGCAATTCTGATTTCTTCTTTTGCCTTTTCAATGTTCTGTTTCTTTGTTATTTGTTGCAGCATTTCATTTGAATCCTTGTAATTAACCTGGACAACTTTGAGCTTCCATCCACTTAGGCGGTTTATTGTCTTTTGTTGGAACTCTCTTCCGGCCTTGTCATTATCTGACCAGATTATTATTTCATCAAACTGTTCCATCCACTCCCAACAAGTATCAATGAATGAGAAGTCCTCTGTTCCGCTTGGTATTGATAGAGCATTGAGGATTTCCACTTCATCAAGTGTCAACTTGTCTGGCTCTCCCTCGACTATTACAAGAGGATTTCCAGGTATACACTCATCCATCCCGTATAGAATAGGCTTGGTTCCTGACTCTCTCCATGATTTAGACTCTCCCTTCTTTGGCTCTCTTGGTAATTTGTATTTTATAAACTCAAGATTTCCATCCAGGTAATACTTGAAAACAATATTTCCCTTTGAGTCAGTTGTGACTTTGTTCTTCTTGAGTGTTTCCTCTGAGATCATCCTACTCTTGAAATATTGAATTGTATCATTGGATATCTCGTTGAATTTATCATCCGGCTTCTTGTAATTCTTCTTTGGCTTGGTTTCCCTGAAATATGTTTCCCTGTCCATGAGATCAACCCCTAAATGTTCAGCTAACTTATAAATATTTCCTGTTTCTCCACAAGTTCCCCTCTTGCAGTTGAAAACTCCAGTCTCTCTGTTCAATGCAAAAGAACCCTTGTCATGATGTTGGCCGCCTTTACAGTATGGGCAATACTTGGGAATTATTTCAGTTCCCTTTTCTGATTGCAACTCTCCCAGGTATGGAGTTATCTTGAATAAATGCTTATGATCCATAATGTTTTGACCTCCTGTTCAGGAAATAGTTGTCATCATAAAATTCAGGCTTCTCCACTTCTTCCTCTTCCGGCTTGGTATTTCTAACAATACCGATTGCATACTTTTCGCCTTTATCATGATATTCCGGTTTTTCATTAAATCTTCTTAATCCTTGGATAACTTGTTCAACTGGATATTGATCCAGGTCCTGGTATATTTTCAGTATTACACCATCAGATACTTTACCGCCTTTTCTAGTATTGGCTATTATCTCCAGGAAAGAATCTACTATCCGTAAATCATTCCCTGAGTATTTACTACGGAAAGAAGAGAGTTTTTCAGGGATTGAATTTCCTTTCTGTTTCTGTTTAGTTTCTGTTTCCTTTCCTTTCTGTTTCCTTTGTTCATTTTTGTCATCATCATGTTGTCCTTCTTCTGGTATTATGTCATCATCATGTTGTCCTTCTTCCGACATATTGCCGTCATTAACTCCTTTAATATTATCTATCAGTAGATATTCCGTTACAATTTCAACATCTTTCCGCCTTCTGACAATCTCCTTGTATCTCCGTTGAATCCCTCTTGATGTCAAAATGTTGTATTTATCGTATAATTTTTTACTGAATATTCCCCTTTCTAATGCTTCATTGATAACTTCCTGAACTAATTCGAAATTTGTTCTGTTCTCATCAGAGAATAATATCAACTCATCATTTGTCCATCTACACCAGAACCCTGAAGAATATATTTTCTGGAATAGTTTTATCAGGATTGCAAAACCTTCCAGCTTATATTTCACTTCGATAAATTTGAACTTGTCATCCATGTAGACATCCATCGGAAAATAATCAACTCCTTGTTTGTTTGGTCTTGCCATATAGTCACCTCCTACCTTTTAATGTCTATTTTGTCATCATGTTGGTATTGTTCATTTATAATATTAGAAACTGCTTCCTGAGGAGTTGGATCTTTAATTCCGAACTCATTCTCTGACTTCAATCTTGATTCCATAGCCTCATGCGGCTTGTACTTTCTCCTGTTGGTTCTTTGTTTATTTCTGTTTTTAGACATAAATATCCCTCCTTGAGGAAACAACCTTTCAGGCTGACATCTCGTGTTGCTTTGGTAATTCTTACAGTACAATATTCTCTTCAGCTGCTCTATCAAGAAACTTTTCAAGCTCCAGTCTGTGGATTTTGTTGTATCTTCCGATTTTGATTGTTTTTAATCTTCCTGATCTCATTAGTTGGTAAACTCTATCCCGACCTAGTCCGGTATATTCCATTACCTCAATGACATTCAAGAGATATTTTTCAGTTATTGGGATGTTGACTTTTTCATTCTCAATATTTGTATTATTCATTTTTGTACTCCTTTCTCATATGGTATTCAAGTATCATTTCGTAAATGCTGAAGGCTATGATCCCGGCAAGTACCGGATATACTATCTGTGTTTTTAATAACATTTCATGGAGTATTAGAAATTCGTTCATCAATTTACCTCCTCAAAGAATAACTCTTCAGCGGATGTTTCAAGGATGTCCGATATTTTCTTCATGATGTCTTTTGTTGGATTCGCTTGTCCGATTTCGATTAATCTCAAGTATTGAGGAGTAATCCCTATCATTTCAGCAAGTTCATTTTGTTTGAATCCCTTCTCAATTCTTTTTAGTTTTACTTTAAGATTCATTGTTTCACCTCTTTTCTTAATGTTTCGTTATTGAATACTTTTCCTGTTATTTATAGTATAAGTTTCTATATTGAAATTGTCAAGGGGTAATTTCAAATTTATGTTGCATTATTGAATATTTTTCTATATACTTTATTTAGGAGGTGGATTTATGAGTTTAAATGAATTGATACAAGTAGGTAGTAGAATTAAGAAAGTTAGAAAAGAAAAAGGGATTAATCAAAAATTTATGGCTGAAGAGGTTTTAAAAATTCCCAGGTCAACATATTCAAACTATGAGAATAATAATAGGACCCCTGATCTGGAAACTTTAGATAAGATTGCTGAAGCTCTTGAAATTGAAGTATCTGAATTATTGGGAATAGAAGAACCAAAAAAGTTCAACTTTGAACTAAACGATTTCTTAAATGAGAAACTTTTTGAGATAATCAAATACATCATCAAGGATCAAAATCTTGATACATCCCTTAATGTTTCAGCTATTGATTTTTACAAAAAAGATAAATACTTGAATGAACTCATATTAAAATCAACTAGATCAATTATTGAAAATTATGTTGAAACTTTAAAAGAAAAGATACTCCATAATCCAAAAGACTTAACCCCTATTAAAGGTGACATTTTGATTAATTATCCTTTTGGGGACACTTCTAAAATTCAAGGTGTTTATAATTTGGGATCAAAGGAAGAGACTTTTGATTATCTAAAATATGAAGTGATGGAAAATTTCAATAAAATGATTACAGCTGAATACTCAAAGGTAGATTACTCATTGCCTGAGGATGAACTGCATGTTTCATTCAATGAAGCTAATAATAGGATAGAACGAGTAATTAAGGATCTTCATTTAATTTTCATTGATGAAATCAATAATGAATCTCTCAAAAATGATATTAGAATCAAACCGCCTAGCATGTTCCAGGATAAACAATAGCAAAGAATCTAATTTAATTTATTATGAGGAGGTGAATCAATGGCTCGTAAACCTGTTACCAATACTCAAATAAACGGTTACAAGTACAACAGAAAGACTCTTGTAGTTGGACATGACAGTGAAGGAGTTCCCATTGTTAAGCAATTTTACGGAAAGACTCAGAGAGAAGCTGAAGAAAAGAGAGACAAGTACAAGCAGATGATGGACAATGGAATCAATCCTGATCTTGGATCACTTCCTCTGGAGAAGGCCATGAGTGACTGGCTCTGGAATATAGAGAGGTATTCAGGGAATAAGACATCCACTTTTGAGAGATATGAAGGTATCTTCAGAAACTATATTGAAGGCTCCATGTTATCAAATATTCAAGTCTCCCAGGTCAACAAGCTGGTAGTACAAAAATATTATAATGAGTTCCTGGAAAGTGGAAAGACAATCAGCTTTGTCAAACAACTTCACAAGTTATTGAGTAAATTTTTCAGATATGCTCTTTCTGAAGGTTACATCCTCAGGAATCCATTATTCGGATTGAAGTTACCAAAAACCGATGAAGAAGAGATTGTTGAGTATGGAGAGGAGATTGATACTTTCACAGATGAAGAGGTTAAACAGATTATTAACTCCCTGGATAATGTAAAGCTGAAGTATATCATCCTGTTCGCTGTTCTTACTGGTGCTAGGATGGGCGAGATATTAGCATTGAAAAAGAAGGATATCAAGGATGGAGTTGTAATGATTAACAAGTCAATCAGGAAAGTCAGGGTATATTCTGACAAGGAGAACTATACTTATCAATACAAAGTCACCAGGCCAAAAACGGAAAGTTCCAGGAGAGAGGTCCCCTTACCTGATAAACTTATCAATGAATTGAAGAATCTTGACATCCTGGTAAAAGAAGAACGCTTGAGACTTGGTCCAGCATATGATAACAATGATATCCTCTTCCCTTCAATTACCGGAACCTATATTGATGACAAGAACCTCCGGAGGAGTTGGGAAAGGGCATTGTCAAGCTCTGGAGTGGATTATAAGAAGTTTCACGCTTTGAGACATACCTACGCTACCCGGATGATTGAAAACGGTGTTGAGCTGCTTACAGTCTCCAGATTGTTAGGTCATAGTTCAATCAAGACAACTGAAGTATATGCTCATACCCTTGAAGATACCAAAATTGAAGCGGTCAAGACATTGGATTCCATGTTCCAATAATTGCATACAAAAACACAACAAGAGCCTCCCTGATCTATTGCCAGGAAAGGCTCTTTTATTTTGAATTAAATTTGACTCATTAGTTAAAAAAGTGTTAAATCTTAAATTATTTGAATTTATAACCCTTGTAAATGTTGTAATTGGTGTACCCAGAGGGATTCGAACCCCCGACCTACTGGTTCGTAGCCAGTCACTCTATCCAACTGAGCTATGGGTACATATATTCTTGAATATGACTATATTAAAGAAGCCACTTACATATTATATTATATTCCATTGTTCATTGTCAATTGAACATTTCTATTGTGTTTACTCTATTGAGAAAACAAATTTGCGCAAATTAAACTTTGAGTTTTAATATTAATAATACATAAGCTGGAACATATCACAAAGATTTGTTCCAGCTTTTTAGTGGAGCGGGTGAAGGGAATCGAACCCTCGCAATCAGCTTGGAAGGCTGGAGCTCTACCACTGAGCTACACCCGCAAGTATACACTATATAAAAAATGAAGAAATCTCTTTCTTCATAAATTGGAGCGGAAGACGAGATTCGAACTCGCGACCCTCGCCTTGGCAAGGCGATGCTCTACCACTGAGCTACTCCCGCAAATCTTTTTAATTTTAATATAAATGGTGGAGGAGACTGGATTCGAACCAGTGAAAGCTCAGCTAACGGATTTACAGTCCGTCCCCTTTGGCCAACTCGGGAACTCCTCCTTATTTATCTCTGTTAAGAGAATTGGAGCTGGTGAGAGGACTTGAACCCCCAACCTACTGATTACAAGTCAGTTGCTCTACCAATTGAGCTACACCAGCATAAATCTTTAAAGATTAAAATTCACAATTGTCTGCTCTCACATAACCCTTGTGAATTGAAATTGGTCCTATTCGGACACTCCTGAATCATGTCTGCGCATGTGCTTAGACAGAAATAAAATGGCGACCTGGAAGGGACTCGAACCCTCGACCTCCAGCGTGACAGGCTGGCATTCTAACCAACTGAACTACCAGGCCAATGATAATTCGTTTATTGCAGGTAAATGTCACATATAATTATAGCCTTGATCCAACATGTTCAGTTGGCTCCAACTTGAAGCCCTAACCCCACGAAACTTTAGTTGAGTGGTGGTAGGTCTCATGCAACCTGTTTCCCAAATCTATGATTTGGTTGAAACAGTCTGCTAACTACCAGGCCATGGTAGTTGCAATGAACATTTAACAGTGAACAATAAACAATTTATTTAATTGTTAGTTATTCGTTATTAGTTGTTCAATGAATTTATGGTGGGCACAACAGGGCTCGAACCTGTGACCCCCTGCTTGTAAGGCAGGTGCTCTCCCAACTGAGCTATGCGCCCATAAAAACTGGTGAAAATAAAACTGGTGACCCTACCGGGACTCGAACCCGGGTTACCGCCGTGAAAGGGCGGTGTCTTAACCGCTTGACCATAGGGCCTTGATTATATGTATTGACGGAATTAATAATGGTTGTACCAAACTGGCACTCCGGATTGTATAAATACGAAATAATGGTTGCACCCTTCGGGTACGACTGAATGAATAAAACTAAATAATGGTTGCGGGAGCAGGATTCGAACCTACGACCTCCGGGTTATGAGCCCGACGAGCTACCGGACTGCTCCATCCCGCGCTGTTGTTTTTTTCGACCCTTTTTCATGTTACCAAATAGCTTGGTGCCGAGGACCGGAATCGAACCGGTACGACTTTAAGGGTCGCAGGATTTTAAGTCCTGTGCGTCTGCCAGTTCCGCCACCCCGGCATTTCTGGCTCTCAGGGTGGGACTCGAACCCACAACCTACCGGTTAACAGCCGGTTGCTCCACCATTGAGCTACCTAAGATTATTCCAGTCTGGCAACTTCCTACTCTCCCAGATCGTTTCCAACCAAGTACCATCGGCGTTAAGAGGCTTAACTTCTGTGTTCGGT
>NZ_JBMEMN010000039.1:0-19651 GCF_049310905.1 Gudongella sp. DL1XJH-153 | reverse complement strand
TTATTCGACAAAAAAAAGAAAAGTCCTTTTTGCTTAAGGACTTTTCCCAAATATTTTTTCACTTTTTCAGTGGCCTCCCTTAAGCTCCTATCTCTATCTCATCTTCATTGGAATTCCAACCTTTTCATCCCAGGCTTTAGCCATTGGTCTGATTATTTGCGGACCAATTTTTGATATGACTACAAGCTGCTCTTCATTTCTTGACTCAGTTGTCTTGATATCCAGTCTGTTTCCAACAACATCTATCTGGCTCCAGCCATCTTCCAGTCTTGCAAATCCTTTTATTCTATATGCATCTTTTTTAATCTCATCAATAAAATCTGAAAGCTTCTTTGACTCCAATGGACTATCGAAGTTTATGGTCAGTGTCTTTGGCTTATTCTCTGGTACATTTGTTGTATCCTCTGATTCAGACCATTTGTATTGCATCAAATCTTCTTTCAGGAAATTGTAATCCAATCTTCCATGACTTGATGTTTCAATAGGTACTCTTGGATTTATTTCCTTTATTCTCTCAATTATGCCAGCAAGTCTTTCTTCATCTACAAGGTCAGTCTTGCTTAAGACCGCCAGATGACAGTGTTTAATCTGTCTCTCAACAGTTTCAAGGTCATCCAGTTGGTCCATAAAGTTTAGCGCATCAGCTACACATATTGCACCCTTGTACTGATATATGTCTCCTTTAAAAGATTTCACACCTGCCATTATTTCACCGATATTTGATGGATCTGCAAGTCCCGATGACTCAACAAAGAGATACTTGATGTCCTTGTCTGCCATTTCCAGCATTGACTGTGCAAAATTTAGCTTCAGGCATGAGCAGAATATTGATCCCCTGTTGATTTCTGTAAGCTGTAGTCCATCTTTCCTTATGATGTCTCCATCTATCCCAATCTTTCCAAATTCATTCATTATGACGCCAACCTTTTCATGAGAAAGTTCCTCAAGAATATTCCTGAGGAAAGTAGTTTTTCCTGCTCCCAAAAAACCAGTCAGCAAGTATAAGTCTATCTTCTTTTTCACTACTTGTTCTCCTCTTCTTTGACTCTTCTGATAAGGTCTTCAACCTTTTCCTTGATTATATCTCTTGTCTCTCTAAAATCCTCAATTGGTCCACCTGAAGGATCATCCAATCCCCAGTCCTCCATAAATCTATTTGGTAGAAATGGGCATACTACATTACACCCCATGGTTATAAGATAATCAACTTCATCAGGTATCTGGGTCATTAGTTTAGGGTAATGATCCGACATATCAACACCTGCTTCTTCCATTACTTCTATCGCCAATGGTTTTACTTCTGGGTATTCCTCTGTTCCAGCAGAATATACCTCAAAATCATTGCCGCCGAGATTTTTCAGCCAACCTTCTGCCATTTGAGATCTGCAAGAATTATGCACACACACGAATGCTACTTTCGTTGCCACAAAATCACTCCTTTACAGTTTGCATATTTTTGTTTTTCTATAACAAATACAATCCTCTTTTTGATTAGTCAGATAATTTATGTATTCTGACAAATCTTCAACTACATCGTGGTTGATGCTGTAGTTAACCCATTTCCCAGCTTTCTTACCTTCTACTACCCCTGATTTTACCAAAATTTTCATATGGTGAGATATTGTTGGCTGCGTAAGTTCCAAACCTTCCATGATGTCACAAGCGCACATATCTCCACATGAAAGCATGTCAAGAATCAAAAGCCTATTTTTGTCAGCTAATGCCTTTAAAACCTCTACTCTACGATCCATACCTACACCCCTTTATGACCTTTATATTTAAATTTATCTATCTATATGTTAAAATAATAACCCACTTTCGCGGGTTTGTCAATGGTTTGTCAATGATTTTATTTAGATGCTTATTTTGCATTTTTTCTTTGTTATCCAAAATGCTACTTTTAATCATAAACCGAGGGTATTATAGTTTTTTCAAATTTCAAATTTCGTAATTGTGATACACAAGGCATGGATTTATTAACCAGCAATTGCGACCTCCAATTGAGGTTGTCTATATTCCCTTAGGTACCCAGAAAACACAGGCTCAAGTTCTCCATATTCCAGAATATCCATCGGCGATGTTAATCCTGGATGCTTCTGTGTTAATTCAATTCCACTTTTTAAAAAAACTTCAGAAACAAATTGTGAGCAAAAGTACTTATATTTCCGTGAAAGCGGATAGTTTGCCGTAGCTGTCAGTATTCCAAGAAAGTTGTATGTATACTTGTGCCCTTCAAATCTGAATCTATCTATTTCCTTGGTTATGCTCGTGTACTGCTCTTCCGTAATTTTGAGTGCATAAACAGAGCAGGTTGTATTGGGAAACCTGCTGAAAGTTCCATAATGTATGTCTTCCCTGACAAATCCTGCAAAAAAAGGATTGTATGGATTTAATCTCCCAAAACTATAGACCTGGTCAAGATTTTCATCCAAGGCTATTGACACGTGAGTATAAGGGTGATCTGTAAAAAGGTTTATGGCTCTTGAGAAAGTTGAACCACTGTGTGAAAAGAGTAGGTATACTAAATATTCTTTTTTCATATGTTCACTCCATCTATATAATACGAACAGGCAATTTCTACTTCTTTTTGCGTCATGAAATTTCCGTTCATGAGTATCAAGAAAAGCTACCTTAAAACATCATTAGATGCTTTTCTTATTATCTTCTAATGATACTCCTTTTTATAAATATTTACAACATAAATTTACAGAAGCAGGAGTACTCAACTTCAAGTCGTAAAGAGGTTTCACTATTCTCTTATATCAGTTAAAATCCCCACCTTCTAGAAGGTGGGGAAAAATAATCCTTATACAATTGGTGGCTACATCATACCGCCCATGCCACCCATACCGCCCATGCCACCCATACCTGCCATTGGGTCTTCTGACTCTATGTCAGATACGGCACTTTCTGTTGTCAGCACCATGGCTGCAACACTTGCGGCGTTTTGAAGAGCTGATCTTGTTACCTTTGTCGGGTCTACAATTCCCTTTTCAACCATATTCACGTATTGTGTGGTTAAAACATCGAATCCTATTCCGGCTTCAGCTGCCTTTACCTTTTCGACAATTATTGATCCTTCAATTCCTGCATTAGCAGCAATCTGTCTTACAGGCTCTTCCAAAGCTCTTAATATAATGCTGATTCCCGTCTTCTCATCTCCATCTGCTGATTCTAGGAGAGACTCGACCATTGGAATTATATTTATTAAAACAGTTCCTCCTCCAGGAACAATCCCTTCCTCAACTGCAGCTCTTGTTGCAGCAAGGGCATCTTCGATTCTAAGCTTTCTTTCCTTAAGTTCTGTTTCTGTAGCTGCACCAACCTGGATAACAGCAACTCCACCAGAAAGTTTAGCAAGTCTTTCGGTAAGCTTCTCTCTGTCGAATTCAGAATCTGTGGCATCAGCTTGTGTCTTGATTTGCTTAATTCTTGATTCTATTTCTTCCTGGCTACCTTCACCATTTACAATTACTGTGTTTTCTTTGTCTATCTTGACTTTTGCCGCTCTACCAAGCATTTCAATCTTGGTTTCCTTAAGGTCGTGTCCAAGTTCCTCTGAAACAACCTCTCCACCAGTAAGAATCGCTATGTCCTTAAGCATTTCTTTTCTTCTATCTCCAAATCCTGGTGCCTTGACAGCAACACAGTTGAAGGTTCCTCTAAGCTTGTTTACTACAAGTGTTGCCATTGCTTCGCCTTCGATGTCCTCAGCGATTATTACAAGAGGTTTGCTTTGCTGTACAATCTGCTCAAGTATTGGAAGAATTTCCTGGATAT
Organism: Gudongella sp. DL1XJH-153; assembly: GCF_049310905.1. Taxonomy (NCBI): domain Bacteria; kingdom Bacillati; phylum Bacillota; class Tissierellia; order Tissierellales; family Tissierellaceae; genus Gudongella; species Gudongella sp. DL1XJH-153. Next base: position 15,871 of record NZ_JBMEMN010000039.1, on the reverse strand, counting down.
TTGAAATCTTCTTGTCAGTCATAAGGATATATGGATTCTCGTATTCTGCGACCATTTTTTCTGTGTCGGTTACCATATATGCAGAAACATATCCTCTGTCAAACTGCATACCCTCAACAACTTCAAGAGTTGTTCCCATTGACTTTGATTCTTCAACAGTGATTACTCCGTCGTTTCCAACTTTCTCCATTGCGTCTGCAATCAGCTGACCAATTTCTTCGTCAGAAGCTGAAATTGATGCTACCTGTGCGATAGCTTCCTTTGACTCAATAGGTACTGAAGCTTTCTTGATTTCTTCAACCGCTGCAGTTACAGCTTTTTTGATGCCTTTCTGAATAATCATTGGGTTTGCTCCAGCAGCTACGTTCCTGAGGCCTTCTCTTATTATTGCCTGTGCAAGAAGTGTAGCAGTTGTTGTACCGTCTCCGGCCACATCATTGGTTCTTGTTGCCACTTCCTTTACAAGCTGTGCTCCCATATTCTCGAATTTATCTTCAAGCTCAATTTCTCTTGCTATTGTAACTCCATCATTTGTTATTAGTGGAGCACCGAATTTCTTATCAAGAACTACATTTCTACCCTTTGGTCCAAGTGTTACCTTAACAGTGTCTGCAAGCTTGTTTATTCCTCTTTCCATGGATCTACGAGCGTCTTCACCGAATTTTATATCTTTAGCCATATTATATTCACTCCTTTTTAATAATTCTACCCCCTCGATGATTTGCAACAAAATCAGAGATTTTGAGTAAATCTATCGCCGGGCACATTCAATTCACAATTCACAATTCTCAATTCTCAATTTTACTGTAATTCATTAGGGTTAAGATTGTTCACTTAGTATCAGTATTACATATTGTCATCCTGAGCATTGCGAAGGATCTTTGTCTTTTCTCTTCAACTTTCAACTTTGTTCTTAGTCTTCAACTACTGCAAGTATATCCGCCAACTTAAGGATCGTAAGCTCATCTGCATCGACCTTAACTTCTGTACCTGCATACTTTGAGAAGATTACAGTGTCGCCAACCTTCACCTGGTCTTTTCTTTTTTCATCATTAAGGATTTCATCACCAATTGCTATAATTTCTGCCATTAGCGGCTGCTCTTTAGCTGTGGATGGTAATACGATTCCACTTTTCGTCTTTTCCTCGACCTCCATCTTCTTTATTATAATTCTGTCTCCTAAAGGCTTAAGATTCATTAATACTCCTCCTCGATATATAGTCTGTTTTTTGTTAGCACTCATCTTCATCGAGTGCTAACATCTAATTATAATAATACTCTAAAACAAACAGCTAATCAAGTCCATTTTTGACTTGAAAATAAAAATTATTGGATGATTTCAAATTTTATCTGCCATTTGCTTTAGAATACTATGTATTTCTCCTTTTTTCTCCATTTATCTCTAAAATAGAGCCACAACTGTATAATATACTACTGGAATAAAAATTGCCGGTAACATATTTGCTATCTTGACTTTCTTTATGCCAAGAATATTTATACCAATAGCCATAATAAGTATGCCTCCGATTGAAGACATTTCATTTATTACTTCCGGTGTAAGCAGATCCTTGACTGAGCTTGCCAAAAGAGTTATCGCACCCTGATAAACAAATACAATAATTGCGGAAAATGCAACCCCGATTCCAAATGTTGATGCGAAAATCACTGCAGATACACCATCAAGCACAGACTTTGCATAAAGGGTTTCATGATTCCCTGTCAGTCCGGATTCCAATGCTCCTAGAATAGCCATGGCTCCTATGCAGTATACAAGAGATGCCATTATAAAGCCTTTTGAAAAATTGGAGTCACCCTTGCCAAACCTTTTTTCCATATTTATTCCCAGATTTTCAAGCTTCTTGTCCAAATCGAACTTTTCTCCGATTATACTTCCCACAACAATACTTGCAAGCACTACAATCAGGTTATTCATTTCCATAGCGCCCATTATTCCAATTATTACAACTGCCAGAGCCATGCCATCCATTATTGTACTTGTATATTGCTCCTTGATTCCTTTTTTGAGAAGGATTCCAAGCATCGCTCCTGCAACGATTGCAATACTGTTAACAATAGTTCCCATCATTATTATCACCTGTCCATTTTTAGTCTACTATATTAAATAATATCGCAAAATACTAAATTTATCCAGAGAAAAATGGAAAATGAATGAACTACCAGAGTTCAGATTTCTCTGGATAAGGACACTAACCATTGAAAAGTCTGCATGATTAAGCGAACATATGGAAATGCTACATCATCTCTCAAACTAAAAAAGGGAGAATTAAAATTTCAATTCTCCCTTAAGCTCATTATTTTTACTTTATAAAACTCTCAGTCCACTTTTGCATTGGTGGATTGGTGCCATCCACTATCATCTTTTGCCACTCTTCATCAGTCAATCTTTTCTCAGAAAAGAATTCATGGAAGCTCATCACAGCACCTCTTGTAAGGTAAAGCTCACCATCAATTGGAGTTAGAACATAAATCTCATATGCTGGACCTACCCCTGCAACCATTACCCCATCCCTTCCAACAGTATGATAATCTGCAATAACAGCCATGTCTTTGTCGGTTTCGGATGTAATTTCATGCCATTTTGTTCCCTGACCTGCAAATGAACTGGTCAAATCCTCAAGAATTCCACCATAGATCTTTATTCTGTCGTGTTCCTCCTCAGTCAAAGGTATATCCTTAAGTTGCTTCTCTGATGCATCTATCAGAAACTGGAGAAGCCACTGGAATCTCTCCAATTTATAGTCGATCTCATCAATTTCCAGATCCCATTCCATCAAAGCATCCCTTGAATAATCAGTTAGCCATAGAAGTCTCTCGTATACAGGGATATTAGGCTCAACATAGCCTGGAACTCTAACGTATTCAGCCCCACCCATTTCTGCTCCAGATGCCTTGCCATAAAGTACGGTATCATGCTTCAATTCTGCCCATGAACTAAGGGCAGTATTAAGATTTTTGTCCTCCCATGCCTGGTTTTTCATGAACTCTGGCATTGTATCTTCTGCTGGCCCAAGAAGACCATCTAGAACCCACATCCAGCCAGTGTAAAGATTTCTCTTCCAGTCCTTTTCTTCATATCCTGAAAATTCAGTCCGGAGTCTTTCCATTTCCTTAGGATAATCTTCCCACTGTTGATTATCCGGATTTTCAAGTTGAATCTCTTTGGCTCTGTCCGAACCAAGAACAGCCATAACATCCATCCCCGATGGTATCGGTCTGAGAATAGGGTATACAAGCTCCTGTATTATTTGAGAATCAAACACATACCTCTGTCCCATAAATCTAAATTGTTTATCCACCGGGGTATCGATATCAGCATACCTTGCCACTATCCTCGGTGCAGGGAATTCTTTAGACCTTTCGTAGAACTCATCCAAGAGCCCATTATCAGAGAATACATTATAACCACTGTCCTCACCATATATTTCATCTACGGCTTGTGAGTACTCTTTAATTCCCAGGTCATCAGATGAGCCAACAAAAAAGTTTGTGGGTTCATAAATTTGTTCCCATTTCTGAAGCAACTCTTGATCATCTGAAATCATCCTGGATATTAGAATTGCTTGAAGAGTCTGTTCTTCATTTCGCTCTTCCTCATTTTTGTATAGAGGGAATGGAACCTGCCCATACCACATCATGGCAAGGAAATATCTTTCCAAATCCTCTGACCTTGTGTAGTGCCCTCTCGGTATATACTGGCTATAATCCATCTGGAATGGAAATATTGCCGAGTATGTGAATCCTTCCTGATTTTCAATTTTGCTGAATTCCTTATTTGCCATTGCCAATGATTCTTCAGGAATACCGTTCGGCAACTCGTTCTGGAGCAACATATTTGCTACAGAATAATATGCAAGGTTCTTGATAAGTACTATTCTCAAAGCTGGATCATCTACATCATTATATGCCTCAATTGATTTCATCAGCATTTCTTCAGTAAGCTCCTCTGCCAATCCCAACAGCTTTTCATTTTCTATTGTCCTTAGCAAATAGTCATAAAATATATGATAGGTATGAAGGACCGAGTCAGTTGTTATAAACGATGGGATATCACGATACTCATTGTTCTCATATATATAGAAAAGCTGCTTATGCTCTGTTTCTGAAACAAAGAATCTGTTTTGGAGCAGTCTACTTTTCTGTTCCTCTGTCAAATAATCAAAGTCTGACATATTCACTACGTTTGAAAAATCAGCCTCCGGTTGTATGTCTGCAGGTCCCTGATCAGTTTCTTCTTGATCATCCGGTAGGTTAGACGGCTCTTCTGTTTCATCCACTATCTTTGGCTCTTCCTGCTCCGGATTGTCTACATTCCATTTACAACCACTTAAGACTATTGTAAATGCTAGTAAATATGATAATAAAACAATTCTCTTCCTTCTATTCATTGTACTCCCTCCATTCCAGTTCATCTTCCCCTTCAAACACAGAATATCTAACATGGGACATATCTTCCTTAACAAAAGCAAACAGTTCGCTACCATTTGAATAGACCTTCTCAATTGATTCAACAGGCTCTGACTCTTTAAATCCCTCAAAACCAAATTCCCTCCATTTGTAGCTGTTAAGAACCTGTGTATCATCCTGGAGATATTCGATTGCAACTATCTCCATAATTCCATCATCTTCAAAATCATGGAGAATATAATCCTGGAATGGCCTTGAAAGTCTTGATCCCCGCCACTTGGGAACCAGTTCTTCTCCATCGAAATTGTAGAAGAAGGGTCTTTTTGCCATAACAGGGTGTAATGGAGATTTCTTGTAAACACCTATTGAAATTTCGTCTACACCATCTCCGTCCACGTCTCCAACCATAAGCTTCCATGGATTAAGATATGATATATCCTCGCGGTATACTTCCTTTTTACCATCCTCCACAGAATAAATTACTATATCCTTCAAATATTCCTGATTGTCCTCTCCTGTCAGAACCACTAAATGCTTTCCGTCACCAGTCAAGTCTCCCCTGGCATGTTCATGAACCTTATCCTTGTTATAACCCGTCAGGATGCCAGCAAGAGCCATTAGAATCACTGCTATGATAATGTATCCGCTCTTATTCATAAAATCGCCTCACTCCTTGTCTATGACTAAAGTATAACAATCTGAAAAATACAATGGGTTACGATATAGTGACAATGTGCTGACAAAAAAGTAAAACCACCGTCGACTGACGATGGCCCAGATTACTTACCTATGCCTAATTCCCTTGCATAATAAAAAAGGTATTGCTGCGCATAACCTGCCAGCTCTCCAAATATCTTTTCACCAGATTCTTCAAGCTCCCTTCTTTTGGCAGGTCTCTTGAAATAAAAGTATTCCATAACCCTCTTAACCCATACATCTACCGGGAAAGCCTCTGTCTTATCATAGGCAAAAAGAAGTATGCATCCGCTTACCTTAGGGCCTACTCCAGGTAATGTGGTCAGCATATTCACAGCATCTGAATACCCTGTTTCAAATATGCACTGGGTATCAAATTCACCCTCAGAAATTCTTCGACTAACTTCTCTGATTCTATCCCCTCTAAATCCTACTCTATACTTTTCTCGAATATACTCCGTACTCTTTGCTGCCAGTTTTTCAGGATCAGGAAAACTGTAATACTCTCTTCCTCGATAGGTCCCAATATACTCGCCAAGGTCATTTGATATCATTTCCACAGCATTCTTAATTCTTTGAATCTGATTATTCGCAGAGATCATAAATGATATTACCGTCTCGTATGGGTCCTGGTTAAGAAGTCTCAATCCATCGCCAAACTGAATAGCTTCCTCTAGAATGGGATCCTTGGAAAGCTCTTTTTTTATCTCACCATAGTCTCTGTCCAGGTCAAAATAGTGATGCCAATATTCCTTCCAATCCTTCTCATCAGATCCATCAATAACTATATTGTCTCCATCCTTAAGAACATTTATAACTTTTCCTCCAGCAACAGTAGTGTAGCTGCCGTCATCCTCTTTATACCATCTGAAACACTGACCGTTCTCAAATATATGGGTAGGATTGAAATCCTTGATGTTCTTCAATACAAGCTTGTTGTCCGCTTTTTCAATTGTGTAGGTCATATGTCTTCCTCCAATACTATTTGAAGTCATTATACTACATTCTATTAATACCCTGTCAATGAATTCATTCTAAATCATATAAACTTGCTTATTTTTGACACAAAAATACTCCCCCTAACATTAACAGTTTTATTATTTAAACCGTCAACATTAAGGGGAGCATATCATTTCTCCCTGCCTCAATCATTCAAATCTATAATATTTCAAAGCCTTGGTTAATTAGTACCATCCTCTAAGCTTCATTGCTTCAGCAACCTTCTTAACTGAGTGCAGGTAAGCTGATCTTCTCATTGGTACATTGAACTCTTCCATGATTTTCCAAAGAGAATTGAATGCGTTAACCATTGCGATTTCTTCCTTCTCTTCAACTTCCTTCTCGCTCCAGTAGTATCCGTAAAGATTCTGTACCCACTCAAAGTATGATACAGTTACTCCACCTGCATTAGCAAGGATATCTGGTGCAACTATGATTCCTTTTTTCTCAAGAATTTCATCAGCTTCAGGTGTTATAGGGCCGTTAGCTGCTTCAATTATAAGCTTAGCTTTGATCCTGTCAGCATTTTCTAGAGTTATTGCATTCTCAAGAGCTGCTGGAATCAAAATATCCACTTCTAAGTCCCAGAACTCATCAAGAGTCATCATTTTTGCATTTGGATAGTTTGCAAGAGTCTTGTTCTCATTTTGATATTCTGCCAACTCTGCGTAGCTAAATCCATCTTCTCTATAAATTGCAAATGTACCGATTTCTCTGTTCCACTCACCAACTGCAACTATTTTTGCTCCTTGTCTCTCAACGTTTTTAACTGCAAAGCTTCCAACGTTTCCGAATCCTTGAATAGCAACTGTTGCTTCTTTGATATCAAGTCCAATCTTCTTGGCTGCTTCTCTAGTTACAACTCCAACCCCAAATCCAGTAGCTTCGTTTCTTCCAAGTGAACCACCCCACTCAACTGGTTTACCTGTAATAACTCCTGTATTCATGGATCCTGTTAGTTTGCAATACTCATCTACCATCCAAGCCATTATCTGACCATTAGTATTTACATCAGGTGCTGGGATATCTATTTTCTCGCCTAAGTACTTGTAAAGACCTTGGATATATCCTCTTGACAATCTCTCAAGCTCTCCTTGTGAAAGCGTTGATGGGTCAACAGTTATTCCACCTTTACCTCCACCGTAAGGGATTCCTGTTACGCAACACTTAAATGTCATCCATACTGAAAGTGCTTTTACTTCGTCAGGGTTAACTCCTGGATGAAAACGTATTCCACCTTTACCTGGTCCAACAGCGTCACTGTGCATTGATCTGTAGCCTTTGAAAACCTTTACAGAACCATCATCCATTTTTACTGGAATTGAAACTTCGATAAATCTCTTTGGTTCTTTCAGAAGTTCATACACAGATTCTCCGTAGCCCAATGCATCACAAGCATCTTTTACCTGTTTCTGAGCACTTTCCAACGGATTTAGTATTTCTTTTGACATGGTAAAACTACCCCCTTTTATTTAGCTGTGAAAAATTCTCACAATAACTATTAATCTCGATAAAATTATATCATACCGCCCAAGGTATAGCAACCTTAAAACATGAGGAACATTAGTCCTAGCTTTAGAGGGCGATTAGCCATAATTTTATCGAGATTATTATAGTAACACTTATTTAGTTGCAGCTTTCAGGAAATATGATAGAATAAACAAACTTTCATTTAATCTTACATTCTCAAGAATCATGTCCTCAGGTACGTTGATGTCAGCAGGTGCAAAATTCCATACACCCTTTACGCCAGCTTTTACGTAGATATCAGCTACTTCCTGGGCACTATCTTTTGGAGTCGTAATAATTCCAATTTCAACATTGTTTTTCTTGATGAAGTCTTCAATGTGCTCCATATCCTTGATTTCTATATCACGGATTTTTAGGCCTATCACTCTGGGGTTCCTGTCAAACATTGCAAGAACCTTAAATCCCGCATCTTCAAAACCTCTGTAGTTTGCTATTGCCTGACCGAGATTTCCAGCACCTACTATCACTGCATTGTATCTTTGATCGAGTCCCAGGATCTTACCAAGTTCCCTTTGCAGGTCCTCAACATTGTAACCATATCCCTGTTGTCCAAAACCACCAAAATTATTCAGGTCCTGTCTGATCTGTGAAGCAGTAAACCCTGTAAGTACACTCAATTCCTGAGAGGATATCCTACTGATTCCCTTATCCATAAGGTCGCTGAGATAACGATGATACTTAGGTAATCTTCTAATAACGGTCAATGATACCTTATTATCTTTGCCCAATAAATTCACCACCTATCTAGAATTCTGGGTTAATTATACCATTGCATAAATTATATGTCAATTTATTCACAGGCCTTTAACAATCTTTTTGTATTCCGTGTAAGCATTGATTTTGCTTTTAAAGAGATGCTTTTTCTGTTAGAATAGTCATAGGAATCATGGAGGGATAAAAATGCCAATACTCACTGCTAATCATATATATAAATCTTACGTTGTGGATCCGATTCTGGAAGACATAAGCTTCCATGTCGAGTACGGCGATAAGATAGGTGTTCTAGGACTAAATGGAACCGGAAAAACCACCCTTTTTCAAGTACTCTCAGGAAGACTTCATATGGATCAAGGCCAGGTACAACTGCAAAAGGGTTTAAAAATAGGATATCTTGAGCAACATACAAAAATTGAGAGTCAGTTGAACATATTTGATGAATGCCTTTTAGTCTTTGAAAATCTTATTCAAATGGAACAATGGTTGAGAAAAGTGGAAATAGAAATTTCCCAGTCAAACCAAGAGGACCAAAACAAGCTTGAAAAACTCATGGATGAATATGGACATGCGCTAGAAGAATTTACAACCCTTAATGGTTATGGATATAAATCAGAGATAAGAGGAGTACTTAAGGGACTGGGTTTTGGAGAAGACGATTTTGAAAAACCCGTTGAAATACTTAGCGGCGGACAGAAATCAAGATTATCCCTTGCAAAGCTTCTTCTGGAGAAACCGGATCTTCTTTTATTGGATGAACCTACAAACCATCTTGATATAGCTGCCATAAGCTGGCTGGAAAAATTTCTTAAAGATTACAAGGGCTCCAGCCTGATAATATCTCATGATAGATATTTTCTGGACCATGTTGCCAATCGCATATTCTATATGGAGAATCGTAGTTTACAAAGCTATAATACAGATTACACAGGATTTATGGTTCAAAGAAAAAAAGAGCTTGAAATAATGAAAAGACAGTATGATAACCAGCAAAAAGAAGTAAAGCGTCAGGAAGAAATAATCCAGCGTTTTATGAACTATGGTGGAGAAAGATATACAAGACAAGCAAGAAGCAGACAAAAAATGTTGGATAAGATCAAGCTTGTACCAAAGCTAGATGAAACAAAGAAGGCTACCTTCAGATTTGATCCTGAAACACGGTCTGGTAGAGATGTTCTACACGCAGAAGGAATATGTAAAAGATTTGACGACCTGAACCTATTGGAGGATATTTCTCTTGATATCTACAGAGAGGAAAAAGTAGGTCTCATCGGCCCAAATGGCGTCGGTAAAACTACCTTGTTCAGAATCCTTCTGGGACAGGTTGAAAGTGATAGAGGCACGGTAAAACTTGGTCAACATGTTTATCCTGGATATTTTGACCAGGAAATGAGTGATTTGAATCTTCATAAGACAGTACTGGATGAAATATGGGATTCATATCCACTTCTGGACCATTATCAGATAAGAACATATTTGAGTCAATTTCTGTTTGTTGGGGATGATATCTTCAAGGAGATTCATGAGTTAAGCGGTGGTGAAAAAGCAAGGGTGGCTCTTCTTAAGCTAATGCTTTCAAAGTCAAATTTTCTTCTTATGGACGAGCCCACAAATCATCTGGATATTGACTCCAAAGAGGTCCTTGAGGATGCACTTAGAAATTACTCAGGAACCATATTCGTAATATCTCACGACAGATACTTCTTAAACCAGGTAGCAACGAAAATATTGGAGCTTACTGAAGATGGAATCACTGAATATATTGGCAACTACGATTATTACCTTGAAAAAAAGGCAATCCTTTCAATACCTGATGAAGAAGACGAGGATCAGAAAACCAAAACTCAAATTAAACTTGAAAAAAAGAAGGAAAAAGAGATCCTTAAGAAGGAAAAAGAATCTAGGAAGTTGATTAAAAACCTGGAGACAACTATCTCAAACCTTGAAGATAAAATCAAGGAAGTTGATCGAAAACTTTCCGATCCTGATATTTATAATGATCATCAGAATGTGCTCAAGCTGTCCAATGAAAGAGAATCCCTTCAAAATCAACTTGATGAGATTTATGCACAGTGGATGGAATTTGAGGAGTAATCATTACAATATATCCACAGTATCCACAGGTTTACCCCCAGTTATCCACTGTATTCAACTAGTTTTCCTAATTTTTCCCACATTATCCACAGGCAGATTAAAAACAATCCCCATATGTTGTGGACATTTTGGGGATTGTTTTTAATCTAGAAATCCAAGATTGGGCATTACTTTCATATGAAAATCTGATGTTTTTCCGTTAATAAAATTATAGTATCCCGCCGAACCAATCATTGCAGCATTGTCTGTGCATAGCTCCATTGATGGGTAAAAGATATCCACATTCTCGTCTTTACCACGTTGCTCCATCATTTCCCTTAATCCTTTATTGGCCGCCACACCACCGGCAATGACTATTTTGCTTCTTTTGTTCTCTTTAGCCAACCTAAATGACTTTTCAACCATAACATCAAGCACTGCCTTTTGAAAACTAGCAGCAACATCCGCTACATTTGGCTCTTCATCCTTCTGTTTCATCTGATTAAGATAATTAAGAACCGCCGTCTTCAATCCACTGAAGCTAAAATCATAGCTGTCACTCTCTAAAAACACTCTTGGAAAATCTATTGCATCTCCATTTCCCTCAAGAGCCAGTTGATCTATGTGAGGTCCTCCAGGATAAGGAAGTCCCAGCGCTCTTGCAACCTTGTCAAATGCCTCTCCTGCTGCATCATCCCTTGTCCTTCCATGCAATTTATATTCCTGGTAATCAAGTACATCTATCAAATAGGAATGTCCCCCAGATACAATCAGACATGTAAATGGCGGCTCCAAATCCCTGTGCTGAATGTAATTTGCACATATATGTCCCTCGATGTGATTTACTCCAACGATTGGAATATCTAGTCCATATGCTATTGCCTTAGCTGAAGACAGACCTACAAGAAGAGCTCCCACAAGGCCTGGACCCTGGGTAACGCTAATAAAATCAATGTCCTTAAATCCCACCTTGGCTGCATCGAGTGCTTCCTGAATTATTACATCGATCCCCTCAATATGCTTTCTGGAAGCAATCTCAGGAACTACTCCTCCATACTCCCTATGGATTTCTATCTGAGAGGAAATTATATTTGAAAGAACCTCTCTTCCATCCTTTACCACTCCGCATGATGTCTCATCACAGGATGTCTCTATTGCCAATGTTAACATTTTCTCACCTCTAGTTCTGCTTTCTCCACATTATTATTGCATCTTCCTTGGTATCTGTGTAATAGCCAGGTCTTTTCCCGGCATCTACAAAACCATGCTTACTATATAGGCTTCTTGCCACGGTATTTGATTCCCTAACCTCAAGAGTTATATTTGGAATTCCGTTCTTCTCACAGTAATCCACTATACCCATTACTAACGCATCGCCGATACCCTTGCCTCTGAAATCCTTCCTTACGGCAATATTTGTGATATGTCCCTCATCCAAAATCTTCCAAAGTCCTCCGTATCCTGCAATCTGGCTATCTACTTCAGCTACAATATACATTGCAAGCATGTTTTCCACTATTTCCTTTTCAAAGGACTCCTCGGACCATGGAGTGGTGAATGTCGCTTTTTCTATCTCAAGAACTTCCCTGATATCTTCTTTAGTCATTTCTCTTAGTATTATTCTCATGGTTAACTCTTCTTGCTCATCATTCGCTGAGCCTGCGAATCTCTTAAATAATCTGGTGCCAGGGTGAACATGTCATCTGACTCGCCTCTTTGTAGTCTTAGCATTCCCAGCCTGCAAACACTGCTTGCTCTGCTTAAATTAAGGGTTCCTGGAGCAAATACAACCTTGCCAACTATTCCTTCCGAAAATTCCCTTTTATATCTGGTTGCTCCGTCTCCAACCAGAATCACCTTTTCATAACTGTTGTTAATCATCCCGATAAGATTCTCCACCTCAATTGCATCAGGCTCAAGAAGTGTCTCCCATTGATTGTTTTCCATTGTATAAACTGCCGTAAAAACCCTGTCCCTTCTGGCATCCATCATAGGTACAACAACCGAGTGACCGTACATGTTATCTGCAAGAACCTGTAATGATGATACGCCTACTATGGGTTTCCCAGTTACATGGGCAAATCCCTTGGCTGTAGCCAAACCAATTCTAAGGCCCGTAAAGGATCCCGGCCCTGTTGATACTGCAAAACCATCAATATCACTCAATTTCATATCAAGATTATTCATCAATGCCTCTATCATAGGTACAAGTGCTTCAGAATGGCTCATGTCAAGACTTAGGGAAAACTCACCCAATAGCATCTCATCTTCCATAACGGCGCAGGTTGTCATCATTGTCGATGTGTCCAGTCCAAGTATTTTCATTTTATCAGCTCCCTAGCAAGAAACTCGTTTCTGTCCCCATATGGTATCAATTCAATTTCTCGTTCATCTGGATCTAATGTGGTATTGATCCATACTTCCAATCTATTCTCCGGTAGAAATTCTTCAATATTCTCAGCCCACTCTATCAAGCAAACACCTTTGCCGTAGAAATAATCCTCAACTCCCAGGTCGAATAACTCTTCGCCATTATTTAATCTGTAAACGTCGAAGTGATACAAGGGATGTCTTCCCTCGTATTCATTTATTATTGCAAAGGTTGGACTAGTAATATAGTCATCTACTCCCATGCCAAGTCCAATCGACTTGCTAAGAGTTGTTTTACCTGCTCCGAGATCTCCATTTAAGCAGATTACATCGCCTGGTTCCACTAATTCTCCAAGCTTTCTTCCCAGTTTATCTGTATCTTTTATTCCCTTAACCCTAATCTTCATTTTCTACCTTCCCATTTCCAATTCTATTACCCAATCATATCAACACTCAATTATATCAAATGAAGAACTTATACACAAATACTTAAAAATCGAGAAGTACCGCAACTGATTGCAGATGACCTTAATCATTAAGTATTCTGTCTATTTCATGCTTGGTCTCTTTAATCTCTTTCTGAAGCTCTGATTGCTTAACTATTAGGTTATGAACTATGCTCTCAATACTTCTATTGGCATCTTCGACATGTGAGATGGAGTCATTTATTTTTGATTGAACAAACCAGTCTGCAATGAGTCCATCCAGAAAGAAGTCTGCAAATGATGCAAAAGCTGAAATGTTAACCTCAATATTTGTGAATTCATTTACATCGGATAGCTCTTTCCTAAACGTTCTCAACTTGTGCTGAACCTCTCGTGCCCTGCTGTTTGCTTCATCTATAGCCGAGTGCTTGGCGATATTGGAGATCAAACCTCCTCCAAGCAGATCCCATGTACCCCAGCCCTTTGCAGATTGGAGTTTTTCCCTGACACCCTCAAGGGATTCGAGCGTTGATCCACCTGCTGATATTGCTTCCCCAACTTCCTTGATATCCAACTCCAACTCATCTGCTTTTATCAGCTTCTGGCCCAAAACCTTGCCATATTCTCCTCCTGATTGAACAAGAAGCGTTTCTTTTTCCTTTAATAGCTGTTCATAATCACTTTGGATTTCTCCAAATTTTGAAAGAAGCAAATCAGCTTCAGAAAGGTCTCTCTTTAGTTGGTCAATATAAGACTGGCATTCTTCGTAACTTGCCTTTGCCCTTAAATATTCTTCCCTTTCCCTATCAAGAGTTTCCTCTTTCTTTCCCGCTATTGATAGAAATAGAGACCGGACACTGGTGTTCTCAAGATTTTCAACATCCCTTAGCTCCTTATCGTGTTCATCTAGAAGCTGCCCTCTAAGTCTTACTTGCCTGGTCAGTTCATCTTGAATTGAATCTTTCAATGTTTTTAGCTTGTTGTATTCCCTAAGCCTATTCTTAATTTCAATTATTTCACTATTAAGTCTTTCAAGCATAGCGCACCCCTCATTCTACAATCTGTTTTGTCTAACTATTTCAGCTTAACACAGGAAGGCTATTCTTTCCATATCATCGTTCAATTATCAAAAAAACAAGGACCTGGGGGTCCTTGTCATAAGTTCTATCTAGTTGTGTAGAAGCGGTGATACCTTCTTGTAAATCAAAATTGTTATCGCTGTAAGCAAGGTTCCTTTAAGAAGATTGAACGGTACTATTGCATAGATTATCATGGTCTTCATATCCACGATATTCGAGTTAACTGCCGTACCCATTTCAACAAGATTCTCTATTGGCCATCCAAACAGCTTAGCGTAGAATGGGAACATTATATAGTAGTTTGCAATTGAAATTACTATTGTCATAACAATCGTTCCAAGTACAAGACCTATTACTGCCCTGTTGAATGTCTTCTTCTTGAAGTACACAAATCCTGCAGTATATGCAAATGCACTTCCCACTACAAAGTTTGCAAATTCTCCAATCCCTCCGGTAGTAGATCCTTCGATTACAACATTAAGGACATTCTTAAGTAACTGAATTATCACTCCAACCATTGGTCCCATTGCAAATGCTCCAATCAATGCTGGCAAATCTGATATGTCGATTTTGATAAAAGGTGGAGCCAACCATACCAGGGGTATTTCGAAAAACATCAGTACAAATGAAATTACTCCCAGTACTGAAACCTTCACCATTGTTCTTGTGTTCCAACCTTCTCTGCTTAGTGTGTACATGTAATCCCTCCATATTTTTATATTACTTCGGGAATCAAAAAAGCCCCAAAGCAATCTTCGGGGCTCAAAATACTAAAGAAATATCATCTTCTTTCATCCAGACTTTAACTGTCGGCTCTGGAATTCAACCAGATCAACCTTTCGGTTCGCGGGCTTTACCGCCGGTGAGGACTTGCACCTCGCCCTGAAGATATATCTACTATTATAATATCGAAGGTCATCTATTCTGTCAAGCGATATATTATAATTTTTGATAAAATAATATCAAAACACTATTAAAGGAAGTACCTATTTTGCTTCGCCAGTAAAGTATTACTGACTCGCTCTCGGATTCAAGATTAGAGATTCATCACCCTCATCTCAAAAATTGGTTTGCTATCGATTAAGCTTAAAACTGATTATCAGTATATCAAGTTCTTTTGCATAAGAATCGCCAGCAGCTATACTGGTAATCACGCAAACCAGTGTGATTTTTTCACCTCGTGTGAATAATCTTGCTAATCTTTCCATATGTTCGCTTTGTCATTAATACTTTCCCTGCTCCCATTGTAAACTGAAAATAATGCCATCCAGGACTTTCCTAGAAGAATCTAAATACAAGATCTTTCCGCTACTAGTCTCAAGCTCGAAAGGTGCTTTGCCAAGCTGTTCATATGAAAGAACGACAGAAAAACCCAGCGAGGATTTTGGAATGCTTTGATTCCTCCAAGCGAAGCGGCATAGGAATCAATGGAGAAAACGAGCTGATGATTTTTACATGTGCCCAGCAATAGAAATATCCAAAATGGGGATGCGGACAAAATCTTGGACAAATAGTCTAGGAGGGTGTCTATGTATTCCAGAGAAGAGAGAAACAGAGCAA
>NZ_JBMEMN010000038.1:0-20355 GCF_049310905.1 Gudongella sp. DL1XJH-153 | reverse complement strand
ACCACTTAATTATCTACTGACATTTTCAAAAGATAATTAGACTAGTTTTTACTGACATTTTCAAAAGTTATTGACAGATATTTCAATGCAATATTTAAATGCAAAACGGCTTGAAATGGAGATAAAATCAAGTTAGGGACAAAAGTCCTAAACATATGCCCGAAAGTGTGTCAAATAATTAACAAAATTGCATATACTAATTATCACGTTAAATGGTATAATCTGGCTTAATTTTACTCGTTTATGGGTAAGTATTTTAAAATGCAGGATATATGTGCTATACATTAAAATATATGTGACATACTATATATTCCTGTGCTATAATTGTCCATATTGGTATGAGAGCTGTAAGGAGTCTACAAACGCTGTATTTAGATTGTCTTAATAAATCAAGGGGGGAATGACATGGGACACAAGTATGTGTATGGTTTTAATGAGGGTTCAAAGGAAATGAAGTCGCTCTTGGGCGGAAAGGGTTCAAATCTTGCGGAGATGACAAATATAGGGCTTCCGGTGCCTCCGGGATTCACCATAACCACAGAAACCTGCACAAGGTTTTACGAGGAGGGTGAAAAGCTTTGGCCGGAGCTTATAGAAGAGATTCACAGTCATCTCGCGGATGTAGAAGAGAAGCTTGGAAAAAGATTCTCAGATGAGGAGAATCCGCTTTTGGTTTCTGTTAGGTCTGGAGCTGTTTTCTCAATGCCTGGAATGATGGATACAATTCTTAACCTTGGTCTTAACGATAAGTCGGTTATTGGGCTTGTCAATTCCACTGAAAATGAAAGATTTGCATACGACAGCTACAGGAGATTTATCCAGATGTTTTCTGATATTGCAATGGGTATTCCCAAGAGAAGATTTGATGCGGCAATGGAGGAATTGAAGCATAAAAATGGAGTTGAGCTTGATACTGAACTTGATGCAGATGACTTGAAACTGCTTGTGGAAAAGTTTAAGGGAATATATGAAGAAGAAAAGGGACAGCCTTTCCCACAGGACCCAGTTGACCAGCTTAGACTGGCAATAGAAGCTGTATTCTCATCATGGAATAATCCAAGGGCAGTTATATACAGAAGACTTCATGATATCCCATCAAGCCTTGGAACTGCTGTAAACGTTCAGTCCATGGTATATGGAAATATGGGAGACACTTCAGGAACAGGAGTTGCATTTACAAGGAATCCAGCCAATGGAGAAAACAAGATATATGGAGAGTTCCTTATGAATGCCCAGGGAGAAGACGTTGTTGCCGGAATAAGAACTCCAAAGTCCATATCTGAGCTTGAAGAGATCATGCCAGAAGTATATGAAGAGTTTAGAAAGGTAAATGAAACCCTTGAAAGTCATTACAAGGATATGCAGGATATTGAGTTTACAATAGAAAAGGGAAAACTGTTTATGCTCCAGACAAGAACTGGAAAAAGAACAGCTCATGCAGCTATAAATATAGCAGTTGATCTTGTGAAGGAAGGTAAGATTTCAAAGGACGAAGCGATGCTTAGAATTGAACCAAATCAGATTAATCAGCTTCTACATCCGACATTTGATGTAAAATCACTGGCAGAAGCAACGGTTCTGGCAAAAGGATTGCCGGCTTCTCCGGGAGCTGCATTTGGAAAGGTCTACTTCCATGCCAAGGATGTAGTTGAAGCAAAGGCAAGAGGCGAGAAGGCACTTCTTGTAAGGCAGGAAACCTCACCTGAGGATATAGAAGGCATGGTAAACGCTGAAGGTATTCTTACTGCAAGAGGTGGAATGACATCTCACGCTGCAGTTGTTGCTCGAGGCATGGGTAAGTGCTGTGTTGCAGGATGCAGCGAAATAAGAGTGGACGAAGAAGCAAAAGTAATCAAGGCCGGAGATTTGACTCTGCACGAAGGAGATTACTTGTCACTTGATGGTACAACAGGTACGGTCTATGTTGGAGAAATTGGAAAAGTTCAGCCTGAGCTTTCAGGTCAGTTTGGTGAATTCATGTCATGGGCTGACGAGACAAGAAGAATGAAGGTAAGAACAAATGCAGACACTCCAAGGGATGCAGCAGCAGCTGTCAAATTTGGAGCTGAGGGTATAGGACTATGCAGAACGGAGCATATGTTCTTTGATGAAGAAAGGATTCCTGCGGTTAGACGAATGATCGTATCAAATACAGAGAGCCAGAGGCAAAAGGCGCTGGATGTACTTCTTCCATTGCAAAGAAAGGATTTCTATGAGATATATCAGGTGATGGAATCCAGACCAGTTACAATTAGACTGTTGGATCCACCACTTCACGAGTTTTTACCAAGTAAAAAAGAAGATATAGAATCACTTGCCAAGTCTATGGAAGTATCCTATGAAAAGCTTAAGGATACAATCGATGATCTTGCAGAGGTCAATCCAATGCTTGGGCACAGGGGATGCAGGCTTGCAGTAACTTATCCTGAAATTGCAAAGATGCAGACTAGAGCCATAATCGAAGCTGCTCTTGATTACAAGGTTAAAGATGGAGTAGAGATAATACCGGAGATTATGATTCCTTTGATTAGTGATGTTATAGAACTTGCATATGTCAAGAAACAGGTTCTTGAGGAAATAGAGGCAGTATTTGCCGAGAGAAATGACAGTATAAAGTACCTTATAGGAACAATGATTGAGGTTCCAAGAGCTGCCATCACAGCTGATGAGATTGCTTTAGAAGCCGAGTTTTTCAGCTTTGGAACCAATGACCTTACACAGATGGGATTTGGATACTCAAGAGATGACTCAGGTAAATTCCTTAACGATTACATTGAAAAGGGTATATTTGACAAGAGTCCCTTTGAAGTTCTGGATCAAAGAGGAATTGGCAAGATGATGGAGATGGCCGTTGAGCTTGGAAGAAAAACCAGAGCAGATATCAAGCTTGGAATATGTGGAGAGCATGGAGGAGAACCGAGTTCAGTTGAGTTCTGCCACAGAATCGGTTTGGATTATGTATCATGTTCACCATTTAGGGTTCCAATTGCAAGACTTGCAGCGGCACAGGCAGTTTTAAAGGAAAAGATGAATATACAGCTTGATAAGTAGATAAAATTAAAGGCTCCGATTTCTTCGGAGCCTTTATATATTAAAAGAGGCCTGGGATTGATATTTTCTAAATTAAAATGGAAAGGCAAACGTTTACCTGATATAATTAAGATAGAAGCCCACAAAGAGGAGGAAAAGGTGATGATATCAAAAGACATGTATGAACTAGGTTCCAAGAAATCAGCAATCAGGGAACTATTTGAATATGGGAAAAAACAAGCAGAGATAGTTGGAAGAGAGAATGTATTTGATTTCAGTATTGGAAACCCCACTGTTCCAGCACCAGAATGTGTAAAGGATTCAATAATTGAGTTGCTCCAAACATCAAAATCACAAGAAATTCATGGATATACTTCAGCACAAGGAGACTTGCAGGTAAGAAAGGGAATTGCTGAATATATGAACAATACATATAAAAGTAATCTTGGGGCGGATAATTTTTACATGACATGTGGCGCCGCAGCCTCCCTTACAATTACCCTAAAGGCTCTTGTCGCAGATTCAGAGGATGAAGTCGTTATAATCGCACCATATTTTCCTGAATATAAGGTCTTTATAAGAAATGCGGGCGCCAAGGTCGTGGTAGTTCCAGCGGATACTGATACATTCCAGATTGATATGGATCTGTTAAAAGAAGCTATAAGCTCAAAAACAAAGGCAATTATTATAAACACTCCCAACAATCCATCCGGAGCTGTTTATTCAGAAAAAACTTTGAGGGATTTGGCAGAATTGTTGGAAGATAAGTCAGAGGAATATGGAAATCCAGTTTATCTTATTTCAGATGAGCCTTACAGGGAGATTGTATATGATGGGTTGGAGATTCAGTATATTCCAGATTATTACGGGAATACAATTGTCTGCTACTCATACAGCAAGTCGCTTTCTCTTCCCGGAGAAAGAATTGGCTATATAATGGTACCTGATAGTGTTGTAAATTCCAGAGAAGTATATACTGCAGTAAGTGGAGCAGGACGATCTCTTGGATTTGTATGTGCTCCAAGCATGTTTCAGAAGGTAGTTTTAAAGTGTATTGGAAAAACTTCGGATGTGAATCTTTATGATGCAAACAGGAAGCTTCTTTACGAAGGGCTGACCGAGATGGGATATGAATGCGTAAAGCCAGATGGGGCATTTTACCTTTTCGTGAAATCCCTTGAGGAGAATTCAAGAAGATTTGCAGAAGAGGCAAAGAAGCTGAACCTTCTCATTGTACCGGCGGATGATTTTGGTTGCCCGGGGTATGTTAGAATTTCCTATTGTGTAGATCCGGAAATGATAAAAAGATCTTTCGATGCCTTTCAAAAGCTCTTTGAAGTATATAGCTAGAATAATACCCCGGTTTTCCGGGGTTTTCATTTTTAGTAAACAAATTAACTTTACAGGTGCAAAGCGCTGTAGAATTTGATATAATTGTAAACATAATTCAACCATGGGAGACTAGCTATGTTAAAGCGAATTTTAGACAGATATAGGGAGCTTGACCAGGTAAGGAAACGGTACCTGGGATTTGGTGTTACCCTTTTTATTATTTTTGCAGTGATTGTGTCAGGAATTTTCATCGGGAGAATATACAGTTTGGGTGAAACCTATGCTGAGTACACTAGAAATGAGATCATCCATATCAAAAAGGATTTTTTAAAGGATACAGTTACCAATACAATAAGTGCTGTAGAAAAAATCAGAAATAGACAGGAAAGACTTCTTGAAAACAAGATTACACATATCATGGGATACTTTGAAGCATACCCTGACCTTGAGCTCAATGCTATCATAAAATATCTTTCCCTGCCTGAAAACAGTGAATTGTTGGATATTGTTATTGAGGATGAAGCTGGAACGGTTATATTTTCAAGCCCAACTGGATTGGCATTTTCGGGTGTGCTCCTTGAAGATGAAACAGTTGAATATAGCCAGGAGTTTCAATACGGTCCATACAAAATTTCTTTGCTGATACTTAGGGATACTGTTAAGAAACAGATCGAAGAAGAGCTAAGAGAGAAGATTTACAGGGAGATATATTTCCAGGATGCTTATATGTGGGTCAATGAAGTGATTGACTATGATGGTGGGGATGATTACGGTATCAGGTTGATTCATCCAAATCTAAAGGATACGGAAGGAATGTCCATATCAACTGATATGGAGGATATTGCAGGAAATTTACCATACCTGGAAGAGCTTGAAGGAATAAGGATGGATGGAGAAGTTTTCTATACGTATAACTTCAAGAAACTGGATGATGACGAGATTGGTGAAAAAATAAGCTATGCAAGATTGTATGAAGACTACAATTGGATTCTGGCCATGGGTGTATACTATGACACTATAGATGCATATTACGAAAGTGCCAAGAATGCAAGTGAGGATGAAATAGCTGCCTCCGTAGGAATATTATTAGGGTCAGGATTTTTAGTTTTATTAGTTGGAATGGGGATGTTTCTTATTCTTGAAGAGAGATATTTCAGAATGTCAAACATGGAGCTGAAAGAGGAACTTGCAACGGATGAATTGACCGATGCAAAAAGCAGAAGGGCTGGAATGAAGAGGCTTAAGGAAAAATTCCAGAAATTCAGCAACAATGGATGCGAATGTGCCTTGTTTCTAATGGACCTTGATGATTTCAAACATATTAACGATACCTACGGACACGATGTTGGAGACAAAGTCTTGTACGAAGTAGTTAAAAGCATCAAGGCATCCATCCGAGATAGCGATACCGTATATAGGTGGGGTGGAGAGGAGTTTGTAATACTGGTTGATGGAATAGGTCCTACTGCTCTTGAAACCTTTATGTCAAAGGTGCTTGCAGCAGTTGAAAAAACAGAGGTCTTAGTGGAAAATAAAGAAGTAGGAATAACAACATCAATAGGTGCAACATATTTCAGGGAAGACGACATAAGTTTTGAGGATGCATTGAAAAGAGCTGATATGGCTTTGTATGAATCAAAGAAAAATGGCAAGGGAAGAGGAACAATAAGACAATAGTAAAGGGAGATGCATTTATGACAAATTCAGTTAAGATTTTGAAAATGGCAGAGGAGTTACAGGAGAAGTTGGTCCAAAACAGAAGGCATCTACACAAAAATCCCGAACTTTTTATGGAGCTCCCAAAGACGGTTCAGTTTGTTCAGGATAAGCTAGCTGAGCTTGGAATAGAGTCTGAAAAAATAGGTGGCGGTCTTGTAGCAAATATAGGCGACCCAGCAAAAGGTCGAACAATCCTCCTAAGAGGAGATATGGATGCACTCCCCATAGAAGAGGAGACAGGGCTTGCCTTTTCAGCACAAGGTAAAGCAATGCATGCCTGTGGTCATGATATCCATACCAGTCTGTTGTTGGGGGCTGCTGAAATACTTAAATCCATGGAAAATGAACTACCGGGAAATGTAAAGTTAATGTTTCAACCAGGAGAGGAAGTTCTTTCAGGAGCAAAAGCAATGGTTAAGGAAGGTATTCTTGAAAACCCTCAGGTTCATGCTGCCATGATGATTCACGTATTTTCAGGTATGAATATTGAACCGGGCAAGGTACTGGTACCAAAGGAAGGTGCAGCATCAATGGCACCTGATGAGTTCCACATAAACATACAGGGAAAAGGTGGGCATGGAGCCATGCCACATACTGCGGTGGATCCGTTGAATATCGCCGCCCACACACATATCGCACTTCAGGAAATGATTAGTCGTGAGATAAAACCAGGTGAAAAAGCTCTTTGTGTCATCGGGCACATGTCCGGAGGAGAAGCGGGAAATGTTGTTCCCGACAAGGCCAAGATTATCGGAGTTATCAGGACGATGGATCCAAACACAAGGGAATTTCTCAAGGAGAGATTGGTTCAAATAAGCAAGGGGGTTGCTTCAACCTTCAGAGGGGAGGCGGAAGTTGAATATACAATTCAGTGCCCATCTGTTATAAATGATCCGGAAATGAGACAGAAGGGAATTGACTTTGCCAAGGAAATATTTGGAGAAGATGATGTATTGCCACTTGATGGATATATGGATGATGGAATGCTAAGCGGTTCAGAGGATTTTTCATTTATCAGTGAAAAGGTACCATCATTTATGTCCATTATGTCCATGGGAAATTCAGCTGATGGATATGAATATTCACACCACCATCCAAAGACTGATTTTGATGAGAGAATGTTTTATAGAGGAGCTGCCTATTACGCTTACTATGCAATGAGATGGCTTTCTGAGTGATATCCACTATGTATTTCTGCAAGCATATGGTATAATCTTTCCTGACAAGATTTTGAAGGAGAGGGATTATGAAGAATTGGCTGCAGAAATTTATGAGGGGAAGATATGGTGTTGACCAGCTTTCCAATTTTATGGTTGTAATAAGTGTAACACTCATATTGGCAAGTATTCTTACAAGCTATACGATTTTGAATACGGCAGGGTTGGTGGTGCTTGGACTTGGTTATTTCAGAATTTTTTCCAGAGATATCAATAAGAGATATAGCGAAAACCAGAGGTTTATGAAATCCTTCCAACCTATTAAGAACAAGGTTTTAAGATTTAAGAACAAGGCAAAGAACTCCAAGGACTTCAAGTATTTCAAATGCCCAAACTGTGGACAGAAACTAAGAGTTCCCAGAAAAAAAGGCAGGGTAGATATCAAATGTCCAAAGTGTAAAACATCATTTGTAAGAAGAACATAAGGAAGCTGAAAGGCTTCTTTTTTTTTGCGTGTAAATGTGTTATATTGTTATCAGGAGGGATGCTTTAATGGACAAAACTATCGGATTTATTGGATCGGGTAATATGGGACAGGCTATGATAAATGGATTGTTGAAATCCGGCATTGTAGCAAATGAAAATGTAATAGCATCTGCAAAAACTGAAAACACCAGAAAAAAAGTATCAGAGGATTATGGAATAAAAGTGTACAGTGACAATAAAGAAGTTGCAGGTCTTTCAGATTATTTAATATTGTCAGTCAAGCCTCACAAGCATATGGAGGTAATTCAGGAAATAAAGGGTGATATCAAGAATGGAGCAGTTGTTATTACTGTGGGAGCAGGAATAACCCTTGATTTTCTTAAAAGAAACCTTCCTGAAGAGACAAAGTATGCCAAAGCTATTCCAAATACCCCTGCAATGGTAGGTGAAGGGATGACGGCAGTAGCATTTGACCAGGAGTTCAACAAAGAACAAACCGCTGAGATTCTGGAGATATTCAGAACATTTGGCAGAGCAGAAATTGTAGATGAAGCTCTGATGGATGGTGTTACTGCAGTGGCTGGGTCTTCGCCGGCATATGTATATATGCTGATTGAAGCTATGGCTGATGCTGCCGTACTTCAGGGAATCCAGAGAAAACAAGCATATACATTTGCAGCTCAGGCAGTTTTGGGTTCGGCAAAAATGGTCTTGGAAACAGGAATTCATCCTGGAGAACTTAAGGATAAGGTATGTTCGCCGGGAGGAACTACTATTGAGGCTGTAACTACACTGGAAAAAGAAGGCTTCAGATCTGCGGTTATGGAAGCCATGAAAAACTGTGCGGATAAAAGTAGAAATATGAGCAAGTGAGGAGAGTGTGCAAATGAAAGGTAGATATTTACTAGGTATAATATTGATTGTTGTTGGTGCAGGTTTCCTGATGGATCAGTTTGGAATGGTTTCCTTCGGTGAACTGGTTAGTACCTACTGGCCAAGTATACTTATATTGGCAGGTTTATTAGGATTGCTGGACAGAAATTCATCCTCATTTGGCAATATTATTGTAATTGCAATCGGGGTAATATTCCAGCTTAATAGGTTGGATATGCTTGATGGTGATGTGTTCAGGTATATATTCCCTGTAATCTTGATTTTTGTAGGTTTGAATCTGCTTATAACAAAAGGTGGGAGAAGGGAATACCACGAATATCATAGTGATTCAGAATACACTGAATCCAGTAAGGCAAGTGAAAAAGGCAACTGGGCAGAAACCAGTGAAGATTTTATGGACCGTACTGTCTTGATGTCTGGCTTGGATACAATAAACAGCTCACAGAACTTCAAGGGAGCAAGATTGACTGCCATTATGGGAGGAATTGAAATTGACCTCAGTGGTGCCAAGATGGCGGGAGACCACTGTGAGATTGAAGCAACAGCAATAGCCGGAGGTATTGATATTACAGTACCTAGAACCTGGAAGGTTGAAATGAGAGGAACACCCATATTGGGAGGTTACTCCAATAGAACAGGCGTAGTTGATGATCCCTTAGCTCCTGTACTTATTGTAAAGGGAGCCGCAATTATGGGTGGAGTAGAGATCAAATGGTAAAGATTTAAAAAAATAATAAAAAAGAGTTGACAGTGCTACAACCCTAGTGTACTATGTAAGTAATACACCAGGGTTGTTAATTTTTGCTGGGAGGTGAAGGCATGAATTTTGATAGTGGACATCCGATTTATATGCAGATTGTAGAAATTATAAAGTCAAGGATAGTCACTGGAATTTTAAAATCAGGAGAAAAGCTTCCGTCAGTTCGGGATCTGGCTACGGAGTTGAAGGTAAATCCCAATACAATTCAGAGAAGCTACGCTGAACTAGAGAGACAGAATATTGTATTTACCCAAAGAGGGATGGGTACATTCGTAACAGAAGATATATCAGTACTGGAAGGTTTAAAGGACGCAATGGCAAGAGAAAAAGTACTTTCCTTTATGGAGGACATGGTACGTTTGGGTTATACGAAAGATGAGATACCGGATATTATCAGGAAGATATCATTGGAGGGGAAATAATGGAGAATATTGTTGAGATACGAGGACTTACAAAGAGATATAACAGAACAGAAGCTCTTAAAAATATCGATCTGGATGTAGAGATGGGAAAGGTCGTTGGTATTCTTGGACCAAATGGAAGCGGAAAGACAACCTTGATTAAGCTTCTGACAGGACTGCTTCATCCGAATTCCGGAGAAATTAAAATTGACGGGCATAGTCCAGGGGTTTATTCAAAATCTGTCATATCATATCTACCGGATAGAAATGCACTTTACAGCTGGATGACGGCAAAGGATGCACTCGGGATGTACAAGGATTTTTACGAGGATTTTGATGAGAAGAAATCAGAGGAACTTCTTCAGTTTATGAAATTGGATAAGGAAATGAAGGTAAGCAATATGTCAAAGGGTATGAAGGAGAAACTCAATCTGGCTCTTGTACTTTCGAGAAAGGCAAAGATATATATCCTGGATGAGCCAATTGCAGGTGTGGATCCTGTTGCAAGAGACCAGATATTGGATGCAATCATTGAGAATTATGCCGAGGACAGTGCAATGATCATAACCACTCATTTGGTAAGGGACATGGAGAATATTTTTGACAAGGTAGTATTTCTGGGAGATGGAGAAATAATACTTTCAGGAGATGCAGAAGATTTAAGGGAAGAAAAAAACATGCAGATAGATGATCTGTATAAGGAGATATTCGGCTAGGGGGAATAAGAATGTTTAAATATGTAAAATACGAAATGAAAGGAACCATGAAGTTTCTTATTGGAGCAATAATACTGGCTCTGGGTGCCTCCACGGGGATACAGTTATTTATCAGGAGAGAGGCAGGCAATACGCTTATGGGAGGCATGCAAGGTAATCCAGACATTGTAGCATTCCTTTTGCTGGCGCTTGTATTTATTCTTATAGGGTCGTTGATAGGAGCAATGGTATATTTGATATCATCCTACAGAAGAGAGCTTTACGAAGACAGGGGATATCTGACATTTTCATTGCCATTAAGCGGTGGTCAGCTTCTTGGTTCGAAATTACTAGTGGCTTTGTTCTGGGGTACTGTGATGGGACTTGTGATTATTCTATATAATCTTGTACTTGCACAGATGCTGATTGGATACAATCTTTTCGAGGACATCTGGAGTATTATCAGGCAGGTTGACAACTTTGGATTCCTTCTTACAGGATCAATAATAACATCTCTTATGGAAAGTGCCGTAACATTGCTTTTGGTTTACTTTGCAATAACTGTAAGCAGGGTAAGTATAAAGAGCAAAAAGATAGGAAGCCTATGGTTTATACTGTTCATTTTCCTTGCCAGTGTAGTTACCTATATTCAGGAACTTATTGCAAAACTGATGCCTATGTATCTTGACCTTTCAACCATGGGAATTATCGGTCAGAGGGAAGCTTATATCATGGGTATAGATTCACAGCTTGGAGGAACCCTATCCATCCAGGGAGTAGTTTCCATTCCGGGACTGCTGTTCCAGATTCTGCTTATAGTCGGAGCTTTTTTCGCCACAGCTTATATGCTGGACAAGAAAATAGATATTGTTTAAATAAATAGAGAAACACCCCTGATTATGGTACAATAAAGGAGAGAAGAACCATAGTCAGGGGTGTTTTTATGAGCAGAAGACTGGTTGCACTGATGATTCTGTTTTTAATATTGCTAGCCGTATTTGTAGTCTTGGTTATCAGGGCAGAAAATAGAAATATGGAGCAGCTGCGGAATGAATATCCGGAGCTTTCTGAGGATGCATTAAACTTGAGAAATGATGCTTTAAGGCTTTGGGCAATAAGACTCCCCTTCGGTTTTATTCTTCCTTTGCTTCTTCTTTTTACAGGTTTTGCACAGAGGATAAGTGTTTTTGCAGGTGAGAGATTTGGGATGATCATGTCTGGAATTATAGTAGGCCTTGCAATATTTGGTGTAATGTATCTAATAAATCTTCCCTTTAGCTTTTACAGCTCCTTTGTTTTAAGGCACAAGTATGGACTTACCGACCAGACTTTGTTGAGGTGGCTTGAGCTGAGTCTTAAGGGATTTCTTATCAACGACGGAGTACTGGCATTGTTAATATGGATACCTTATATGATTATACAGTGGAGACCTGATGGATGGTGGCTTCCAATGGGCATGCTCGCAGTTCCTGTAGCAATTTTTCTTATCTTTGTTTCTCCCCTTATTATTGACCCCATATTCAACAACTATTCACCATTGCCTGACGGTCAGCTGAGAGAGGATATGGAAGTTCTACTTGAAAGGGGAGGAATAGGGGATGCAGAGATTTATGTTGTCGATAAAAGTAGGGATACAAACACCATGAATGCATATATGACAGGAATTTTTTCAGGAGAAAGAATTGTATTCTGGGATACAACCTTGAACAACCTCCAGGAAGAAGAAGTTTTAAGCATTGCTGCCCATGAAATGGGACATTATATAAAAGGACACATATGGAAGGGTATTTTTGCAGGGTCAGCAGGAATATTTCTGGTGCTGTATTTGATAAATATCTCAGCAAACTGGATTCTAAAGAGCTCGGGAGGCGCTTTTGGATTTAGGAATATTCATAACTACGCATCCATACCTTTATTGATTTTTCTGTTGAATCTCTTCCTGTTTCTTGGAAACCCTGTGACTAATGGAGTTTCCAGACGTTTCGAAAAAGAGGCGGATCTGTATCAGATATCCCTTTCGCAGGACAGGGAAGCAGCAGTGACCGCCATGACAAAGCTGTACGAGAAGAGTCTGGGACTTCCACGTCCCTCAGAGCTATATAAGTTCTGGTACAGTACACATCCACCTATTGAGGAGAGAATAGAATTTTACAGAACAGAGGAGTTCCTGACTTTTGGAGGTGAGGAATCATGATTTTTATTCCTGCTATAATTGTAGCTGCTTTACTGGGATTTCTTGCATACAAAATCGGACACAAAAGAAATGGTAAAAAGGAAAGATCATGGGTTATTACCTTGATATCAGTTATCTTTGGAATAACCGTGCTTGTTGCTGGAATTCTACTTGTAGTGGTTTTGGATCCGGAAGTTGAGATACAAGGTGAAATAATTCAGGTAAGTGGATTGTACAAGAGAAACATTGCCCTGGAGGATATTGAGGATGTAAGTCTTCAGGAAGGGATGCCGGAAATCATAGATCAGGTAAATGGGCTAAGTGTTGGGAATACTTTGAGAGGAACCTTCAGAATTGAGGGAGATGAGCTCTCCACCATGTTTGTTCAGAAAAACGCTCCACCTTTTATTTACATTATGACAGGGGAAAGATTGTTCCTCTTGAACTTTAGGGATGAAGAGGATACGGAGGAGTTGTATATGGAGATTTTGGAAAGCTTGGAGTAGAAGAAATTCACAATTTAGGAAATCAGAATGCTGTTTTTTAAAAGGAAAGTATGATGAACCGCTCTCGGATTCAAGATCAGAGATTTATCGCACTCGTTTCGAAAATTGGTTTGCTATCGATTAAGCTTACAGCTGGTTAATTACACGACCAAGTTCTTTATCTGTAGTTTGACCATTAGCTGTAGTGGAAATCACGCAAACCGGAATGATTTTCTCACTTCGAGCGAAAAATCTTGCTGATCTTTCCATATATAGGTTCGCTTGTGCCCGGCGATAGAAATACCCAAAATCTTTGATTTTGTGATATTTCATCGAGGGGGTACTCTCTCATCATGACTTTCCTTTTTTAATTGTGAGTCTTAGGCTTGTAGTTGTTTAAAGATTGGATCATGGTTAATTAATGGTGGCCCGAAAGGTGCTTTGCTAAGCAGTTCATATGAAAGAACGACTATAAAATCCAGCGAGGATTTCGGAGTGCATTGATTCCTCCAAGCGTAGCGGCATAGGAATCAACGGAGAAAACGAGCGTGAGATTTTAATCGGAATTGAATCTAGAACTGTGTGCAAACACCTAAGGGCTTGTGAGAATAGACTTTCCGAGTAAAAGACAAAAAATCATCTAAACACCTAAGGGCTTTGCAAAGTCAGCTTTATCATTATACATTTTTACATTTTAAACAAAAACCATTTGCACGTAAGAATCTCATACTTAAGCTCAAAAACCTTCTCAAGATTCTGAACAACACCCTCACATCTATAAACAACCATCCTGTTTCCCGCCAGCTTTTCCTCCTCTTGAAAGAGAATCCTGTCTATCTTAATCACAAGATTTGACCCGTCCTCAGCCTGAAGCCTGAACCTTAAGGGTACAGGAAACTTCTCGCCATTGAACCAGGCAATCATTTCTATTGGTTTCATTAGTACTTTCATGGCAAATGCCTCCTAAAGGTAACTGGACATCATGGGATAGCTCTCTTCCATGACAACTCCACCTATTACAGGGTCGATCCCCGAGTGAAGAAAGCAGGACCGGTATATTGAATTTTGACCGAACTTGGACCTGAGTGAGTCGATTGTTTTGTCCAGGCTTCTGTTTCTTTTGTCAAATGGCTCCAGCATGGAAAGCTGAAAAAACTCGCTGGACTCAAGCTGTGAAAGGCTTATTGAAAGGTGCCTTAAAGGCTCTCCATCCCAAAGCTGGTCAAACAGAAGAGCCGCATATTTATAGATTGTGGATGTGGAATCCGTTGGCAATGAAAGCTTCTTCTGATGCGAGCAGGAATAGAAAAGATGGTTTTTGATGGACACCGAAATCACCCATCCGCACATATTAAGATCCCTGGCCCTCATGCCTATCATTTCAGATATGGCAAGAAGAACCTTGTGAGCCTCCTCGGATGTATCCACATCAAAGGGAAGGGTCGTCGAATTACCCACTGATTTTATGGGCGTACCTCCGCTTCTGACTTCTGAATTTTCAATCCCATTGGCATATTCCCATATAAGGAGCCCGGGCTTTTTCAGCCAGGAATGTATGTAATCCCTGTCTAGGGATGCCAGATGACCTATTGTAAATATGCCTCTTCCGTTTAACTTTCTGGCAGTTCTCGAGCCCACCATAAAAAGATCCTGAACAGGAAGATTCCACATCTTATTTTCCATCTGGTGATGAAAAAGAGTATGAATTTTATCTGGCTTGGAAAAATCAGAGGCCATCTTTGCAAGAAGCTTATTGGGACCGATGCCTATGTTTACAGTAAAACCAAGCTCGTTTTTAATTCTGTGGGACATTTCTTTTGCCGTATCCATAAAGGGTCTGTCCATATTTGAATAATCCAGGAAAACCTCATCTATTGAGTAACGTTGAATCAGAGGAGAGTAATCCTGAAGAAGACTGACCATTGCATCACTTGCCAAAATATACCTGTAGTAGTTGGGAGGAACCATAATCAAACCGGGACATTTTTCCCTGGCTGAATGAATGGTTTCTCCTGTTATTATCCCAAATTTTTTTGCAGGGATTGACTTGGCAAGGACTATTCCGTGCCTCTTTTCCTGGTCGCCGCCGACGATGGAGGGAATATCCCTAAGGTCAGTCTGGGAGCCGTGTTGAAGCCTGTAGGCAGACTCCCAGGAAAGATATGCTGAATTTACATCTATATGGAAAATAATTTTATCTGACATGGAAAACACCTCTTACCTTGTTCTGTGATTTAATAATAACAGAACAAGTGTTCGAAGTCAAGAAGGATAATTTTTCACAAAAAAACAAAAAACTTTATAAAAATCCTGTATAATAGAGAAAAGAGATGATGAAAAGGGAGTTGAGCTTAATGAATTTACTGTTTATAAGACCAGGAATAAGCAGAAAGAGAAAAATGCTTTCACCTGTAAGGTTGCAGGAGCCACTTGAACTTGCATATCTTGCAAATCAGTTGCAGGATTCCATGCAAGCTAAGGTAGGGATTACATTTCTTGATATGGCGCTTGAAAGAGGATCATTTAAGAAACAGCTTCTCGAAATAGAGCCATCTCTTGTTGTTTTCTGGGGAGAAGAGGGTCAGGAGGAGCTTGTTCATGAACAGGCGTCAATGGTCAAGGACATAATTCCCGGTGCCTATGTGGCATTGGCTGGTGAATTATCAGAAGGAGACAAATCCCCTTATGTAGATTTACTTTTCAGAAAAAATCCTGTTGAAGGTTTAGATGAGACATTGATTGGGATAATAACCGAGAGAAGTTTTCAGGAGATACATAGAAATGTTTCAACAGTTGTGAAGGAAACTATCGAGGAGCCCTTAAAAGAAGCAGACAGGGGGATTTTCAGCAAGTACCAGGATCGATATTATTTCCTTCAGTACGGCGGGACTGTGGAGATAACAAGTCAGTACAGATTGGAATTTGATGAAAAAAGCCTTGTCGGGAAGACAAACAATCCATTGAGACCTTTGGGGGACGTAGCAAAAGATGTGGAATCCATTGTGGGCTCGTCTGTTTATTTCAAAGACTGCGACCTTTGGGATGACCCTAAAAGATTGAAATCCTTCCTGGAAATCTTAAAGGAAAAAAACCTGGAAAGAACATATATATCCGTAGGTAACTGGGAAACAATACTTGAGAATGAGTCTCTTCTGGAGGAATTTGCAGGAATTGGACTTAAGATTATCCTTATGGAAATGGATTTTCCAAAGGATGAGGATGACTGGATTTACAAGGGAGAAGTTCTTAGGATGATAAGAAAGCACGGAGTAGAGCCGGTTATTGTTATGAAAGAAAAGATGATCCAGGAGGATCAGGAAGCACTTTCATACTGGCTGAAGGACAGGAAGGAAGGGCTTGTGATTCTTGAAGGGGAAGCATTTGAGGAGAATAGATCCATATATAACGAGGCCAGTATAAGTACCTGGATTTTCTTAAGGTGGACAAAGGAATTGGGTATGGGTGAAGCCATGAGAAGACAAAAAGAATACAAAAATACTCTTCTGATTTAATCAGAAGAGTATTTTCATGTAAATTATTCTTCAACCACTATATCATATGTTACAGGAGCTGCTTTCTGTAACATGGCAGTAACTCCACAGTATTTTTCCTGGGAGAGTTTTACGGCTTTTTCCAATTTATCCATGGGGAGGTCTTTTCCTTTAAATGTAAATGTAAGGTGTATATTTGTGTAAACTTTTGGATGCTCTTCAGCTGCATCAGCTTCTGCAGATATTTTCATATCTTCAAGCTCAACCTTCATTTTATCCAGAATCATTTTCACATCGACTCCGGTACATCCTATTAATCCTGCCAAGAGCATTGCTTTTGGCCTTGGACCCTTATCATTTCCTCCAGCTTCAACTGCTGCATCTGTAACAAATCGGTGCCCGTTAATATCCATTTCCCATCCCATATTTCCGGTAATAGTAGCATCAAGCTTCGTTTTTGCCAAATCGATCATCTCCTTGTATTCAGTAAATGGGATAATACCCAAAACAGTTAGGCGATAATCCTTTCAGCAAGCTTTGCCTTGTAAATGTCCAGAAGTTCATTTTCAGAAACATCGACACTTGGCTTATCCAGAATAATCTTTCCCTTGTCCAGCATGATAATCCTTTGTGAGTACTTTAGTGCGTCTCCCATATGATGTGAAACCATCATGGTAGTTATATGGTGTTTTTGGAGGAGCTCGCGTGTCTTTTCCATAACAACATGGGAAGTCTTGGGATCCAACGCTGCCGTATGCTCATCAAGAAGCAGCAGGTCAGGATGTTTCATCGCGGCCATAATAAGGGACAGGCTTTGTCTTTGTCCACCTGAAAGGTATTTAACCTGGGTGTGAAGCTTGTCTTCAAGACCAAGGTCAAGATCCCGTAGCATTTGGATAAACATCTCCAGATTTTTCTTCTTGACCAATCCTCTTAAGGAGAAAGTCTCTCCTTTTTTATTTGCCAATGATAAATTTTCAAGAATGGTAAGACTCGGTGATACTCCCATCGACGGACTCTGATGTACACGACCAAGCTTTAAAGCTCTTTTTTCCTCGGGAAGGGAGGTTATGTCCTCATTGTTGAGAATGATTTTACCTTTGTCTACGGGCAGACTTCCACTTACCAGATTCAACAGTGTGCTTTTTCCACATCCGTTTGGCCCGATTATTGCGGTACATGTATTTTTTTCAATTTCCAGATTAAAATCTTCGAACACATCAATCTGGAAATCAGTATCTGAATTAAAGCTCTTCCAAAGGTTTTTTACTTTTAACACGGGCCTTACCTCCTTGCTTTTTTATTGATTTTATAAATGGACTTGAAAAATTGTTGTAGCTTATAAAGACAATTACAATTATTGCACTTATTGCTCTCAGGTCTGTAGGACTCATTCCAAGATCTATTGCAATTCCACCAATAAGCTTGTAGGATACTGCTCCAATTATTGCCCTGGTTGTAATCGACAGAAATGAGGAACTCTTACTGACAGTTTCTCCGATTATAATGGATGCCAGGGCTACAACTATTATGGAAGCACCCATTGTGATATCCACAAAACCCTGATATTGTGCCATTAAAGAACCGCTTAAGGCAACCAGTCCATTTGCCAGCATCAACCCGATGATTTTGTACTTGTTGCTGTTTTCTCCAAGTGAACGGACCAAGGCCTCGTTGTCACCTGTGGCAATAAGAAGATAACCAATTTCTGTTTTCAGGAATGCGTCCATAAGAAGCTTAATTCCAATTACTACAGCCACCATAAGAACAAGTGCCGAAATATCCGAAAACAGAGAATCATAACTAAAGAGTGGGATATTGGCTTTCCCGTTCAACCGTAGGTTGAAGGAGTACAACATGGTCATGGTCAGAATACCTGCAAGAAGAGGCCGTATTTTGAGCTTTACAAACAGCAATGCCGTCACAAGTCCTGCTATGGATCCATATCCAAATGCAAAAAGTGAAGATGCAATGGGGGAAAATCCTTCCATTGCAAATTTTGCAAATACAAATGCTCCCAGTGGAAAGGTCCCTTCTACGGAAAGGTCCGCAATGTCCAATATTTTGTATGTTATGGTGACTCCCATGGCAAGGACTGCGAATATAAGTCCTTGCTCAAGGGAAGTAATAATTAGTGAGTTCATGTTGGCCTCCTATGTCTATGCTATTCTCCTACAGCTTCTGCTCCCTGGAATACTTCGTGATCTGAGTTTAAGCCAAGTAGCTCAAGTGTTTGCTGATTAAATACTGCAGTGGTTTCCTTAGCCTGCTCAGCAGGTATTTCTGCTGGGGATATACCATCTACCAGAATCTTTCTAGCCATTTCGCCAGCCTGCTTGCCAAGCTCAAAGTAGCTGATTCCATTGGATACAAGAAGTCCACCTTCAACAAGAGATCCTTCAGCACCAACTGATGGAATACTCGCTGAGTTTAACTTGTCTGCAACAATTGCTATTGCAGATGCGACCATATTGTCTGTTATTGCGTAGAATCCATCTATATCGTCTATCATTGAATCCATTGCTTGGGGAATATCATTGATATTTGAAATTCCAACAGCCACTATTTCAAGGCCTAGTTCCTGTGCAAACTCTTTGGCTCTGGCAACCTGAATCTCAGAATTGCTTTCTGATGTATTGAAAAGTATACCTATTTTCTCAAATGATGGGTCAAGCTGTTTGAACATTGACAGCTGCTCCTTCATTGGTGTTGCATCACTTGCTCCTGTAACATTTGCCCCAGGGCTTTCCATTGATTCTACAAGTTCAGAAGCAACAGGGTCAGTTACTGCACTGAAAAGAACAGGTATGTCACTTGTAGCCTGCTTGGAACTTTGTGCCGCTGGTGTCGCTATTGCGTATATAATATCGACTTCGTCCTTGACAAATCCTTGTGCAATTGCAAGGGATGTAGGTATGTCACCTTGTGCATTTTGGTATTTGATTTCTACATCGACGCCAGCTTCTTCCAAGGCTTCTACAAATCCTTCTCTTGCTGCATCAAGGGCTGGATGTTCCGCCAGTTGATTGATACCTATTACAAACTTTGCTTCTTCAGCATCTCCACCGGTTCCTCCTGTAGCTGCGCACCCTGATAGAATAACCATACTGATAATAACTGAGATAATTTTGAATAAATTGCTTTTTTTCATTTTGTTCCCTCCTTAATTTTTTGTATAAAAAAAACTCTCATCACTGGAATCAAATAAGATTCACAGGGACGAGAGAATATTCTCACGCGGTACCACCCATATTATGACATAAAGTCATCACTTAATCGGACCTGACAGTCCTATCCCTTTTAACGGCGGGCCTCCGAATTCACCTACTTGCTATATCTTTTGGCGAATCTGCTTGGGAGTGTATATATCACATCCAGCTATTGTCAGTTTCCACCCTTCCTGACTCTCTATAAATATGCTCGGATGCGTTTCTCTCCTTCAACGCTTTTATGTATTAAATACATCTTAGTGGGTTCTGGATTAAATGTCAACACCTTTTTTGAATTTAATTTTAAGAAATTTGGTGAATACGTTTGCAGCTATTTACTTGAAATCAAGGTGTTATATGTATATTAATGTATGAAAAATTGTATAAGATTGTATAAGGTAGTTTAAATAATCAAGTACCCCCTCGATGAAATGTCACAAAATCCTAGATTGGGGATGCGGACAAAATCTTGGACAAATAGTCTAGGAGGGTGTCTATGTATTCCAGAGAAGAGAGAAACAGA
>NZ_JBMEMN010000037.1:0-21988 GCF_049310905.1 Gudongella sp. DL1XJH-153 | reverse complement strand
GTCGTTATCTTTTTTTGATAACTATTGAAATTACAATATTTTATAGCTATTTTAAAGGGATAAACTTGACACTACCCAAAATGATTAGGGGGAGAAAAAATGAAAAAAAATCTATTTTTGGTGTTGTTTCTCGTATTGGCACTTACATTGACAGCATGTTCACCAGCATCAGACGAGGGGCCAGAACCATCTGAACCAACAGGTGAAGAACCTGCTGAGGGCATAACGGCCAGCATATCAGTACAGGTAGAAGCTGATTGGAGAGGCTATTATGAACAAGCAATTGAAAGAGTAATGGAAAAGCACCCTGATGCTACAATTGAACTTATTGAAACAGGTTCATTTGATCATCTGGACGTACTTGATGCTACCGATGTAACAAATGAAGACGTAGCAGATGTGTTTGCAATACCAGCAGATAGGATATACGGACTATCCAATAACGAAGCACTATCACCGATTGATGCAATGGCTATGGCAGAAAACGTTGGCGGATTTTCCAACTATGATGATGGTCTTGGGGGTAACTTCAATATTGATGGGGATTACCTTGCTTTTCCGATGAATATTGAGACCTTGGTAAACTTTGTGAACACAGCTAATGCAGAAGTCAAGGGAATAGATCTTGAAGGTGAAATCGAGTTTACCGAGCTGGGTCATGTTGATATGCTTGTACCAGCATTTGATGCATGGTTTGGCGTTGCTTTTGCAAATGCAGGTGGAATCGAGCTTCTTGGACATGATGAATCAGGACAGCTATATTCAGATTTGACCAAAGAATTTTCAGAGTTAGACGAGCAGCAACAAGCTGTATTTACAGCTCTTTATGACTATTGGAAGGCTCATTATACTGCAGGAACTCCTCTTTGGGATGAGAATGCGGCATGGGGCTATATGGACACTGAATTTTCAACTGGTGGACAAAACGTAATCAGATTGGAGGGACCGTGGTCAACAGGAAGCCTGTCAGCACTTGCAGGTGATGGTGAAGACCTTGATATCATACCTATAAATCAGGTTCTTGTTGAGGGATACCCACTAGCACACTGGAAAGGTGGCTGGGGACTTGCAATCAACTCAAGAAATGAGATGGATGCAGACAAGATGGCTCTTTCTCAAGCAGTAATTGAAGAAATTATTAATAGGGAGTTTGCAATTGATTTCTTCAAGGCGACAGGTAAGATAATGGAAAACGTGTCAGTTGACGAGTACTTGAATTCAGACCTTTCTGATACAGACAAGAAAGTGATTTCAGCAGTACTTGAATCTTATGATGCAGCTCCAGCAAGGCCTTTGTTTACAGAATGGGGAGCTGTTTGGGATACATGGAAGAATGGATTGCTTTCATGGTCTTCCGTAAATCCAGGATCAGTTGAAGAAGCTTATGATGCAATGAAAGCTTCATTCGATTCCATGATGATGAATTACTAAATAATTTTGGGAACAGAGTCCAGACTCTGTTCCCAAAAAAATATCCATAAGACAAGGAGAAAATAATGAGTGAAAAAAATCACCTGCCTTTGAAGAAATTTTACATATTGTTGTTTATAACCAGCATTCTCGTATTGGTCGCTTCAATTGAAGCTCTTATTTTGGTGAAGGATGGTGATCTGTTTTTACAATGGGCACATGATAATTTTCCCGATACAACTCCAGATAGCATTCTTTTTACTCAGTACGTATCATCAAATCTTTCCATATATTTTCTCAAGGTTTTGATACCTGCATCAATCGCAACAGTTGCATTTATCACAGCAACAAAAGCCAGATTTACTCCCATTGTAGTGTATATATGGATTGTACTTTCTTTTGGCGGTCTTGCATTTACTACTGCGGATATGAATTTTCAGTCGATTTTCTTTTATATCAATGGACTTTTTTATACAGGACTTATACTTTATATTTATTTTATAGTCGGTCTATCCAGAGATAATATTGGAGGTGAGGATTAGGTGACAAGCTACAGTTTATATCTGAAGGATAATATTGGTAACAAGTTCGAACGGAAAAACAAGTATTTGTTGGAACTTGCCAAGTTGGACGAAAAAATCAAAGAGGAAACCGACAAGAAGAAGAAATCCTTGCTTCAGTCTGAGAAAAAGAATTTGATTGCAAATAAGAAGAAGCATCCACATAATATTAAGCTTAAGGAATTTCATAAGGAGGAGAAAGACTTTCTAAGGTCCTTGAAAAATAGTGAAGCTGATTTTGAAAAATCTCTTTCTGATACTTTGAATTCGAAGGTAAGACAGCTTAAGACAAGAATGTATCATCATAAGCAGAGAACTGAATTTTACAAGGAGTATGTAGAGTTAACCTATGAAGCGGAATTCAAGTTCAAGAAAAGTAAAATCAATGTAGAACAGATACCTGAAATTATAAGCTTTATCGAAGGCATTGAAAGTGAACTGGATGAAGCGATGGAGCAAAAAAACAAGCTTGACCCAAAAAAAGATGCTAGATTGAAAATTGAACTTAAAACATTTAAGGAAGAAGCAAAAAAGAAAAGGGACGAAGAGATTAAAAAAGTAAAAGAACGAAAAAAAGAAGGAGTAATTTCAAGCAAGGCAGAGACAAATGCAATAAGGGAACTAAAGAGAGAGTACAAGAATCAGGTTAAACTGGAATCGTATAAAATTCCATCCAAAGAAAATAAGGATTTCATTAAAAGCAAGCAAAGAGAGCTTTCAAACGGTATTAAAAGAGAAGAAAAAGTTTTGAAAGCTGACATAGCTGATGCCAGAAGAAAAATTCCCATGGAAATTGCAAAAAAGAGGCCTATAATCGCTTACCTGACTCCTGTTTTACCAGGACTTGGCCAGCTTATAAATGGCCAAAGAAGAAAAGCCATATTTTTCTTCCTTGTCAGCTTTTTTGTATACTTCATTGCCATCCCATATGCCCTTGGTTATGGTAACTATCAAGGAGAGGGAATAGCTGGATTGATTACACTTGCAGAGGGTGGAGCAAGGGTGCACAAGTCACTTATATTTATGATTGAAGGAGTAGTGGCAATCTTTCTTTTGCTAATTGCAATTGGATTATTGTATGCATCCTTCAGGGACGTTCTCCTAACTGAAAGAAACATGATTTCAGGGATTCGACCCCCTAATTGGTTCGAGACCAAAAGAATGCTGTTTCAGGAAGGGTTCCCCTATATATCCTCCTTGCCAGCGATGCTGGTAATCGTTTTTATAGTGCTTGTCCCTGTTATAACAACACTGTTGGTTTCATTTACAAATATGAATCCACAAAACCAATCCAAATTCACATGGATAGGCATAGAAAACTACAAGCTTATAGCTTTGGGCGAAGGTCTTGCAGGAAGTGTCTTCTGGCTAATATTCGTATGGACCGTAATATGGACATTGGTTGCTACAACACTTGCTATACTACTAGGTTTTTTTCTTGCCTTGCTTGTAAACAACGATAGAATAAAAGGAAAGAAATTCTTCAGAACAATATATATACTACCTTGGGCAGTTCCTGCTTTCATTACCATTATGTTTTTCAGCATAATGGTAGCTCCAGGAGGAGTAATAACTGA
Organism: Gudongella sp. DL1XJH-153; assembly: GCF_049310905.1. Classification (NCBI taxonomy): domain Bacteria; kingdom Bacillati; phylum Bacillota; class Tissierellia; order Tissierellales; family Tissierellaceae; genus Gudongella; species Gudongella sp. DL1XJH-153. Next base: position 18,441 of record NZ_JBMEMN010000037.1, on the reverse strand, counting down.
ACTGCTGGATTCACTTTTCAACGCAAGAATAGAAATAAAGAACGATACCATCCTTACTAGAGCAGCATTGATTTTGATACAGGGGTGGCTTGGAAGTGCATATGTATTTCTTCTTACTACAGGTGTACTTCAGGCAATACCAGGAGATCTGTACGAGGCAGCAGATATTGATGGAGCTTCAACATACGAGAAGTTGAGAAGAATTACAGTACCTCTTGTATTATTTCAGATAGCTCCACTGCTTGTAACGCAGTATACATTTAACTTCAATAATTTTTCGGTTATATTCCTTTTCAACAGCGGAGGCCCGTTTGATCCGCAGAGGTACGGCAATTTAGCCGGTTCATCAGACCTTTTGATTTCATATGTATATAAGCTGGCTTTAGTTAATCAGTACCAAGCCATTGCTGCAGCAATAACAATATTTATTTCACTTGGTGTGATGTTCTTTGCATTCCTTGGATTCAGAAGATCCAAAGGATTTAAGGAGGGGAGATTATGATGGCATTCTTCGGCAGAAAAAAGAAAAAAGAAAAAGGTTTGTATCTCTCTGACAAACCACCATTGACAATCGCAGGAATCATAGGTCTTGTGACTTCATATACCATTCTGTTTGCTTGGGTGGTGGCAATTGTATGGCCTCTGTTCCAAATGGTGGTATCAGCATTTAACGGAAGGCAGCAGCAATACATCATGGGAAATGCAAACTTTGAATTTTCATTAAGGCATTTTGAGTTCCTCTACAATGAAACTTATTATATGACATGGGTTAAAAACACACTTTTTATCGCAGTGAGCACAGCACTTTTGACCTTGCTGATGGTATCCTTCACAGGATATGCCTATTCAAGGTACAGATTTAAGGGAAGAAAGGCATCCCTGATGGCAATAATGCTGATTCAGACAATACCAACATTTGCTGGCATAACTGCTTTTTTTACAATGCATTCAATCGTTTCATCAATTATCCCAACCTTTAGCAGACAGATGATGCTTATACTAATATATGCCGGCCCTGCCATTGCTTCAAATACTTTTATACTGAAGGGTTATATTGATTCTGTTTCTACTGAACTCGATGATGCAGCAAAAATAGATGGGTGTTCCAATTTTGATATATACAGACTGATTATCATGCCCATAGCAAGGCCAATGCTTACAATCATAGCTCTCTGGTCCTTTATCGGTCCGTTTATGGATTACCTGCTGGCCAAGGTTCTTTTGACAAGTCCAAGCTCATATACACTTGCAGTGGGACTATTTACATTGATAAGTGATTTTAGAACCATGAATCAACCTGCATTTGCAGCAGGAGGCTTACTGACAGCCATTCCGATAGTTGTAATGTTTATGGTACTGCAAAAGCAGCTGGTATCAGGCTTGACTAGCGGATCTGTAAAAGGATAGGAGGGGACTTGTATGAAGGTAATAATGAAAAACTTGGGGAAAAAATATGAAGGTAGAGAAAACTTTACCTTGAGGAATATAGACCTTGAAATCGATGACCAGGAATTCTGTGTAATTCTTGGACCATCAGGTTGTGGAAAGACGACATTGCTGAGGATGATTGCAGGATTGAATTCAATTACTGAAGGAGACTTATTCTTTGATGAAAGGAGAGTCAACACAATTCCGCCAAAAGACCGTGACATCGCAATGGTTTTTCAGTCATATGCATTGTATCCACATATGACTGTATATGACAATATGGCATTTTCTCTGGTAATGAGAAAGGAAAGGAAAAAGCTCATTGATGAAAGGGTTAAGGAAGCTGCAAAGCTTTTGCAGATTGAAGAGTATCTCTATGCCAAGCCAGCTGACATCTCAGGTGGGCAGAGACAAAGAGTTGCTCTTGGCAGAGCAATCGTTAGAAATCCAAATGTTTTTCTTATGGACGAGCCTCTTTCAAATCTGGATGCAAAGTTGAGAGAGCATATGAGGGTGGAGTTGGTTAGACTGCACAAGAATTTAGGCACCACTTCCATCTATGTAACTCACGACCAGACAGAAGCCATGACAATGGCAACTAAGATAATACTTCTTGATGACGGAAAGATTCAGCAGGTAGGTGTACCGGAAGAATTCTATAACAAGCCTGCCAATATATTTGTTGCAAATTTCATAGGTTCTCCTTCAATAAATATAATTAAAGGAAAATTTAGAAATGGTAAATTCGTATCAGAAACCGATACAATCACATTGACACCCACACAAGAGGATGCACAGCTTTTAAAAGCTTATGAAGGCAAAGAGATATCAATTGGTATTAGGCCTGAAAGATTCGAAAGTGGTGGTGAATTCGGGGATACATTTGAAGCGACCATAGATGTAATAGAAATGCTTGGCAAGGAAAAGACATTATTTGCAAGGTTGAAGGATGGCTCAGACCTTGTTATTTCAACACCAGGACACTATGATTACAAGGAAGGAGAAACACATACTTTCGGGTTCGATATAAATGCGATACATTATTTTGACAGCGAAACAGGAGAGCGAATAAACAAGTGAATGGAGCGTAGTCATGGTTAAAAGACAAAGGATTACAATAAAGGATGTAGCAAGGGAGGCTGGAGTTTCACCATCAACTGTATCAAGGGTCATATCTAAAAATCCAAGAATAAGCAAAGTGACAACTGAAAGCGTATTGTCACACATGAAAAGACTTGGCTATCATCCGAACGCTATAGCTAGAAATCTTGCGAGAAATTCTTCCAAAACTATCGGTCTTATAATGCCAGACAGCCCAGGGGAGGCATTATTGAATCCATTTTTCCCTGAAGCCCTAAGAGGTATCATAAAGGCATCAACAAAATATGGATATGATATCCTTCTCTCCTCAACGGCAGAAATCAATGATATTGAAACTGTAAAGGGATTGGTTTCAGCTGCAAAAGTTGATGGGGTACTGGTTATGACAAGTAAAATTGAGAATAAGTCAATTGAATATCTTCGGGAAATTGAATTCCCGTTTTCAGTAATTGGATCTCCATACGATGATGTAGATGACACAAATCATGTGGACAATGATAACGAAAGAGCATCCCATGAATTGACATCATATTTATTGGAAAAGGGATCCAAAAGTATAGCTCTTATAACTGGAGGGAGATTCCTGACTGTTACAGAACAAAGAATAAAAGGCTTTAGGAGAGCTCTTTTGGAAAAGGGAATTAACAAAGAATGCGGGAGGCTGTTTGTTGGTGAATTTGACGAAAAAACCGGCTACAGATATGCAAAGGAAATAATCAATTCCGGCGAGGAGTTTGATGCAGTTGTAGCAACGGATGATGTTGTTGCATACGGGGTTGTTTCAGCATTTATAGAAATAGGATTAAGTGTCCCGGAAGATATAATGGTAGCGGGGTTCAATAACAGTATACTATCCAGACAATGTTCAGTACCAATAACATCAGTTGAAATACATGCGGACTTACTTGGAGCCCAGGCAGTGGATATTATAATTGAAAACATAAGGAATGGTGAAAGACAAGAAAAAAGAACGGTTCCTTACACAATATATAAGAGAAAATCAACATGGGATTAGATAAACTGGTATAAATATGTCGGGTTTTTTAAATATTCTGGAAAATGACACTTTATTTTGCTAAATTGTCTATTTAGTGATTGAAAACCTTGTCAAATAGTGGTAATATCTTATTATGGTGGAATATTCCACTAAATAATTCAGTACTGCGAGGGATAATATGGACCACAAGCTGATGGAGGATAACTTACAAAGAATTGAATCCGTAGTTTCAAGCAAAATTGTTTTCGGAAATGGCGACAACATTGATGAAATACATCTTGTAGCAAATGGTCACAGAGGACCCAAGCAAATAGCCAGAGACGTTCAATCAATTTTACTTGCTACATATGACATAGATGTTGATCATAAAAAGATAAGCATAGCCCAGATTCAAGACGATACGCTCAAGAGAAAAGCCAACAGAGTGAGGCTTGAAGGTGTACTTAGGGAGTCACGTGATTCAAGGGCTACAATCAAGGTAGTAATCTCTCTGGATGGAGAGGAGTTTACCAGCTCGAGAACAGGTGTGAATTCCTCCAGAAATACAGACAGAATGCTTGTGGAGACAACATTGGATGTGGTACAGGAAGCAAATGGATTCGAAGACATATTTTTATTTGACGATATAAGGCAGGTCCCAGTAGCGGGAACAAATATAATAGTAATTTGCGTAACAGGTGTTATTGCTGAAACTGAGCAGAGACTTTGCGGTGCAAGCGTTGTCGGTAATGATTACAACAAGGCAGTCGTCAAAGCTACACTTGATGCAGTAAACAGATTTATCACTAAATAGTGATAAATGCCGGCTGATCCATACTTTTTGACTTAGCGAAGCGAATATAGCATGCCATACTAGCGAACGGCATAGTACTCTAAAGGAGGCTATATTCGATGAAAAAAATCGCAAGCGTACTATTAAGCGTAATGGCATTAGTTCTAGCAGCAGGCGCAAACTACTCACTTATCTAATGATAATGTAAGCAAGAGCCGGCATTTACTATATATGAAGAAAGGGGGACTGACTTTGAAGCTGAATATGAAGACCAAGTTTTACCTGGGTGTATTGGTAATAACTGCATTATCTTTGTATGTATACATATTTGCTGAATTCTCAATCGGAAATATTGGTATGTTTCTCTTTTGGGCAGCTTTGGCTGTAGTAGTTGAGTCCCTTCTAATACCAATGCCTAATAATACAATTGGTGTATCAGTTGGATATGCAATAAATATTGCAACAATTATAATCGGAGGTCCATTGTTAGCCACAACAACTGCAGGACTGGGCTTTTTATTGAGAGTTCCGAAAATTGAAGGCCGTGGATATGTCCATATATTCAACCTGCCTCCACACAAATCAGTCTTCAATGTTTCTCAAAGCATAATTGTTACAGCTTTGATGAGTTTGATTTATGTTAACATTGGTGGAAGAATCGGAGAATTTGGGTTAGCTCAAACGATAGCAATCACTTTAGTAGGTGCATTGATTAATACTTCAATAATATCAGTTTATCTTTCGTTAAACAGCGAATTAAAATTCATTGAGACATGGATATCCAATATTAGGGGGACTTTTCCAAGTTCACTGGCAGTTGGATCAATAGGAATAATAATTGCACTTGCATATATCGGTTACGGTTACGGAGCTGTAATACTATTCTTTGGACCATTGTTGCTTGCGAGATATTCATTTAAACTATATATAGAAATGAGAAACCTTTACCTTTCAACCATTCAGGCACTTAACAAGACCGTTGAAGCCAAGGATCCCTACACAAGCGGGCATGCAAACAGAGTTGAAAAGTTTGCCGTTGATCTTGCAAAGGCATATCATCTGCCCTTTACAAGCATACAGAATTTAAAAACTGCATCAATACTGCATGATATCGGGAAAATCGGTATCCATGATGAAATATTGAACAAGGCATCCAGGCTTACCAAGGAAGAGTATCAGGAAATAATGAGACATCCCGCAATCGGTGCTGAAATCATCAGCAAGGTTGACTTCTTAAGTGATATTACAACTATTGTCAAACACCATCACGAAAGATATGATGGCAAGGGATACCCAGACGGCCTATCAGGTGATGAGATACCGATAGAAGCAGCGATTCTTACAATAGCTGACTCCTATGATGCGATGACAACTGACAGACCATACAGACAAGCCATGACACCTCAGAAGGCAATAGAGGAATTGGTTAATAACGCCGGAACTCAATTCCATCCTGATTTGGTTAAGTTATTTGTTTCCATTATGGATAATTAGGTGATATTATGTTTATTGAACCAGCAGCTCTGTCGATCATTTTATCAAAATTAAAAGGCGGTAAAATCGGAAACCTGGAACATGTTCATATTGAAGGGATTTTTCTTCTTTTTCTTTCAGCGCTAACCCAGGCTAGCCTATCCTTAACGAAGAAATATCAGATTCAGAGCTTGTACATATTTTTAGAGGATTATTTCCTCTATGTTATTGTTTTTTCATATGCACTTTTACTTATTGCAATTATACTTAATATTGAAAAGAATTATATGAAGGTTTTGTTTGTAGGTGTGATGCTAAATGCCGCTGTAATAGCAGCTAACGAAGGTAAAATGCCCGTATCAATGACTGGTATTTCCGGTATCAATCAGGAATCTGTTATTCCTGAAAGAGCTGAAGATATTAAGCACATAGGTGTTAATCAGGAAACAAAACTAGTGTATCTCTCGGACATAATATTAATTCCAAGACCATACCCTTTGCCTAAAATACTAAGCATAGGAGACCTTTTTATAATGGCAGGAGTATTTTTATTCTTTCAGAAGGAAATGGAACCCAGGTAGTAGACTAAATCCCATCACTGTGTCTTCAGCACTGGTTATTGGGATTTTTTTGATACAACACGCATCCGTGGATGCCATTAGGGAGGAAAATTAAATGGGAAACAAAGCAGTAATCCTTGGAACCAATTACTACATAGGCTTAAGCATTATTAGAACCCTAGGCTATGAGGGAGTTGAAACCATAGCAGTTGACTACCAGGATGAAGAGCTGTATGGATCAAAGTCTAAGTATCTGGGTAGTCATGTTATGGCGCCTGATTTTAAAAAGGACAAGGAAGGATACTTGGATAAGTTAATTGAGATAGCAAAGGCAGAAGAAGAAAAACCGGTGCTTTTTCCCAGTGCGGATCCTTATGCGGAATTTGTTGATGAAAATCTTGAAGAGCTGAGAAAATATTATTTGATTCCAATGGAAGAGCAGGGACTTTGGACGAAGGTAATGAAAAAGGAAAGCCTAAATGAAATGGCTAGTGCACATGGATTGAATGTTCCTGAAACAATTATGCCGCAAGAGGAAAACCTGTATGAAAGAGTCGAGGAAGAACTGGGATATCCTTGTATAGTTAAGCCTACTGATTCACCATCTTTTGTAGCAGTGTTCAGAAGAAAAATTTTTCACTGTAACAATAAGAAGGAACTAGAAGAAGCTTTAGGCAAAGCACAAGCAGAGAACCTCGAGGTATTTGTTCAAAGAATCATTCCAGGTTTTGATGACCACATGTATACATTTGACTATTATGTGGATAGAAATGGGAAAGTAACTCACTGGATGACCTGTAGAAAACTGAGACAATTCCCAATAAACTTCGGTGCATCAGTCTATACTGAGCAGATTCATGTACCTGAGCTGGGAGAAATAGGAATACCCTTTGTCGAGAGAATCGGATACAGAGGCTTTGGGGAAATAGAGTTTAAAAAGGATGCCAAGACAGGAAAGTTCTATATAATTGAGATCAATACAAGAACCACATCCTTGAATGAATTATTGTATAAGGCAGGAATTAATTTCACGTACGTGGCATATAGGGATATGGTAGGTGATCCATTGAAACCAATGGCGGTGGAAAAGAGTACAGGATACGTATTTCAGTACCTGTTTGAAGATATTCTGGCAATAAGAGATTACGTAAAAAAAGGACAGCTTTCACTTGGAAGTGTAATCAAATCATTATTTAGGAAGAAAGTACCTGCTGTATGGAGTTTTGATGATCCAGCACCAGGGCTAAATTATTTATCAATTCTATTGGGGAAAGTTAAGAAGAAGATTTTTAGGTAGGAGGAAACTTATGAAACTGAAAGATCTCTTAAGATCGTTGGATATACTGGAAACAAGAAATGTCAATATGGACCTTGATATTGAAGGGATTGCCTGCCATTCAACAAAGGTAGAGCCTGGTTTTATATATGTTGCAATAAAGGGATATATAACAGATGGACACAAATACATCGAACAGGCTTTATCAAAGGGAGCGGTAACACTGATAGTTGAAGAATTTAATGATGAGTTGGATGGATTTTGTCAGGTAAAGGTACAAAACAGCAGAAAAGCACTATCCAGACTTAGCAGTAATTTTTATGATAATCCTACTGAAAAAACGAAGGTCGTTGGTGTAACTGCAACCAATGGTAAAACAACGACTACATTTATACTGGATTACATCTATACAAAAGCAGGATACAAGACTGGAATGGTGGGAAGTGTCCTTTCAAAAACAGGTAAGCGGACTGAACTCGCCAGTTTGACAACTCCTGAGAGTCTGCACCTTCAGTGTTTATTTTCTGAAATGGTTGAAGAAAATGTTGATAGAGCTGTTATGGAGGCATCATCCTCAGCACTTGAACTATACAGGGTGAATGACGTGGACTATGATATCGTCTCCTTCAACAACTTCAGCAGGGAACACATTGACCAGCATGGAAGCTTCGAAAGATACTGGGAAGTCAAGTCATCCCTCATAAGGGATGCAAAGCCTGAAGCAATAGCTGTGCTAAATGTTGATAATGAAAAGATAGCATCTTTGATTACAGATACCTGTGCAAAAGTAGTTACTATATCCGTAGATTGTGACGAGGGTATGATAAACTGCAAAAATCTCAAGCTTGTCAAGGGCAGAGGTGTTTTTGATATCGTCATAAAAGATAATATAAATCTTGGAGATCTGGTAATTGATAAAGGATCTTTTCAGGTAGAACTTAAGATACCTGGATACCATTCAGTTGAAAACGCCATGATGGCAATTGCAATTGCACTTGCAGATGGAGTGGACAGGGATATTATCGTAGAGTCCCTTAAGGAATTTGGCGGTGTGGAAAGAAGATTTGAGTTTATTTACGAAAATGAATTCACAATAATTGATGACCATTTTGCAAATATTAAAAATATCAACAGCACTCTTGGAACAATTGCAGATATGGATAAAAACAAAGTCCACATAGCCTATGCAATAAGAGGGAACAGAGGAGTAACTGTGAACAGGGAAAATGCACAGGCTTTAATGGATTGGAAGGAAAAGCTTGGCATAGAAGAAGTAATTGCAACCAGAAGCTTGGGAAGTGTGGGTGATAAGGATGCAGTATCTTCAGAAGAAGAAAGTGTATTCAGGGAAGTACTTGATGACGCTGGTATAAAATATAGGATTTTTGACACAATAAAGGAAGCAATTGAGACAATACTTGAAAAATCAGAGAAGGATGATATAGTTTTGCTTGCAGGTTGCCAGGGAATGGATAGGGGAGCAAGAATCGCATTTGATTATATTCACAGAAAAAATCCTGATCTAGACTCGATTGATTTGTACAAACCGCTGACCAAGAGAGTGGCAGAGGAAGGTTTCATACTGTAAAAAAATGTTTTTTAATGACTGTAGATATGGTAAACTAAGTATGTGATAAGAAAAATCTGTATTTCAGAGGAGGAAAAAAATTTTGGATCTTAAATCTAAAATTAGAGAAATTGAAGACTTTCCAATTGAAGGTGTAAGCTTCAAGGATATTACAACGCTAACAAGGGATGCAGAGGCTTTTACATCTGCAGTTTCCATGATGGTTGAAGACCTAAAGGACAAGAATATCGACTTTATAGTTGGACCGGAGGCAAGAGGATTTCTTTTCGGTGCTGCAGTTGCCTATGGACTTGGAGTAGGCTTTGTACCAATAAGAAAGCCAGGGAAATTGCCTGGGGATACCACCAGTTATGAATACGAATTGGAGTATGGAACAAATACATTGGAAATACACACAGAGTCCATCGAAAAAGGTGACAGAGTTGCAATAGTTGATGACTTGCTTGCTACAGCAGGAACGGTTTCAGCTGCTACATCTTTGATTGAGTCACTGGGTGGAGAGGTTATTGCTTTGGAATTTGTTATAGAGCTTACATTTTTAAATGGTAGAGATAGGTTAAAGGACCACTATATAAATTCACTGGTTAAGTATTAGGCGTCGGCTTACCGACGTCATTTTTTTCGAGAGAAATATTCGTAAGGAGGAGTAATATGTGTGGAATAGTTGGTTATGTTGGAAAGAACAATGCTCAGGATATAATACTAGATGGTTTGGAGAAACTGGAGTACAGAGGTTATGATTCAGCAGGTGTTGCATTGATGGAGGAAGGTAGTCTTAAGACGAGAAAACATGTCGGAAGACTAAGTAATCTTGTTGAAAGTTTAAGAGTTGAACCAATACATGCAAATGTAGGAATTGGTCATACAAGATGGGCTACTCACGGAGCACCTTCAGATATTAATTCACATCCCCATACAAACGCAGATGGTTCAATAGCGGTTGTTCATAATGGTATTATTGAAAATTACAGAGCTCTGAAGGAAGAGCTTGCTGAAAAGGGTTATGAGTTTGTTTCCGAAACTGATACGGAAGTGATTGCCCACCTGATCGATTATTATTATATAGATGACCTTTTGGAAGCTGTTTTCTTGGCAGAAGAAAGATTGCAGGGAGCATATGCTCTTGGAGTAGTAGCGCAGAAAAACCCTAAAGAAATAATCGCAGTGAGAAATGAAAGCCCATTGATACTTGGAGTTGGTTCAGACCAGAATTTTGTGGCATCTGACATACCGGCAATACTTAAGTATACAAACAAGGTGATTTACCTGGAGAACAGGGATATTGTGAGACTTTCCTCAGAGGGGTATGAGATTTATACAACTGGAAGAAAGCCTGTGAAAAGGGAAATCAAAGAGATTCAATGGGATGTTGAATCAGCAACAAAAGAAGGTTATGACCACTTTATGCTCAAGGAGATTTATCAACAGCCTTCTGCAATCAAGGATACTCTTGAGAGAAGACTTGATGAAAAAGGTGAGATTTACCTTGAGAACATTGCCATAGACGAGAAGACCATCAAGGAAATTGATAAAATATATATTGTAGGATGTGGAACAGCATACCATGCAGGACTTGTTGGAAAGTACCTATTCCAGACTTTTATGAATGTGAACGTAATTGCAGACATTGCTTCAGAATTCAGATATGGAGAGCATTTCATAGATGAAAAGACACTTGTAGTAATAGTGAGTCAGTCAGGTGAAACTGCAGATACATTGGCGGCATTGAAGGATGCAAAAGCCAAGGGAGCAAGAATTTTATCAATAACAAATGTAGTTGGCAGTTCTGTGGCAAGAGAATCTGACGATATATTCTACACCTGGGCAGGACCTGAAATTGCAGTGGCATCAACTAAAGCTTATACAACTCAGCTTGTGGCTTTTTATATGTTGGCACTTTACTTTGGAAGGCTGAAAGGATCGCTTTTGGAGGAATGCTACAAAGAGATACTGACTGAATTGAAGAGCTTGTCGGAAAAGGTGGAAGGATCACTGGAAGCAAGTAATGATTCCGCCAAGATTATTGGGGAATTGATAAAGGATAAGAGTTCATTGTTCTACCTGGGACGAGGATTGGATTATTTCACTGCCATGGAAGGTGCATTGAAGCTAAAGGAAATCTCATACATTCATACTGAGGCATTTCCTGCGGGAGAGCTAAAGCACGGGACTATCGCTTTGATCGAGGAAGGAACTCCTGTTATTGCATTGGCGACCCAATCCAGAATCTATGACAAAATGGTATCCAACATCAAGGAAGTTAAGGCAAGAGGTGCATTTGTTATAGGGATAACCAGAAAGAGCAATAAAGATCTTGAAGAGGTCTGTGACAAGGTTATCTACCTGGAAGAGACATTTGATATATTCATGCCATTATTGGCAGTTTTATTCCCTCAGTTATTATCATACCATGCAGCTTTGATTAGAGGTAATGATGTTGATAAGCCGAGAAATCTTGCAAAATCTGTTACAGTCGAATAGCAACCCGATATGCCAAAAGCCGTATTCTCAATTGAATACGGCTTTTTTCGATGGTGATTTCCTTATTTTGATATACTAACATTTTTGTGGGTAATAAATAAACATCCATATTTTAGGAGGTTATTATGGTTAATGATTAATCATATTATGAAAAAGATTAATCCCTTTTTTTACTGGTAATCAGATTCATATAACCAATGATGTTTTTTCTGTCTTCATAGCTAAGTTTGTGGTACATATCCAGTAGCATCTTTTCATCATTGCTAAGGTATGCAGGTGTTTTTTCTCGAATTATTTCATCTGATGGTATATCCTTGGGAAGACTGCCTGTAAGCATCCAATCTATTGAAACATTCAATAATTGTCTAAGCTGAATAAGGGTATTTGCAGATGGTGAAAACTTATCGTTTTCAAGATCACTTAGATTGCCTGTGGATAAACCTGTAAGGTCTCTAACATCAAGCAATGAAAGCTTTTTTGATTTTCTTGCAGCTCTTAGTCGTTGCCCTATTGTGGACATTCTATCACCTCCGTATGTGATACTTTGAAAACTATGTATACATATTACTTTAATACCATAACACCATAACACCATAACACCATAACATAAGTATTCTATCATACATGGCTACATAATTGCTATAAAAATGTATCTAGTAGCTTATTTTGATATTCGCAAATAAAGAGTTCTTTGATCAAGAAAAATACAATTTTCCTATTTATAAAAATAAGGAAGTGATTTTCATGAGGAAAAGAAACCTGACACCATTTGGGAAAAAAGTTAAACGAAGGCTTGTTGAGATAAACCTTACGCAAAAGAAGCTTGCTGAAAATATTGGAACATCAGAAGTATACTTGATTATGATACTATATGGTGAAAGATCCGGAAAAAAGTATATTTCCAAAATCAACGAAATACTAAAGACAAGTGAATAACAATAGTAGATAGGATTTTGAGGATGGAGTAAATGACATAATTCCATTACGTATTGATAAATATAAATTTAACGATATGTATTGATTACAATCTTACTATATGGTATAATAAGCTTGTTGTTTGAACCTATAAAAATAATGGAGGGTGAAGAATGAAAAAATTATTATTATTATTATTTGTACTTGTACTTAGTATGAGTCTACTTGCAGGATGTACACAACCTGCTGAGGAGCCTGCAGAAACACCTGCTGAGACTCCAGCTGAAACGCCTGAAGAGCCGGCAGAAGAGCCTGCTGAAGAAGTAGAAGAAGGAACAATAGCTAAGTTGGGTCTTGGACATGTAATATCAATTGCCAAGTCAACTGACGCAGAAGCTGAAAAGACAGCACAAGCACAATCAGATGTAACAGTAATTGCAGTTGGATTTGATGCAGAGGGTAAAGTTGTAAGCGCTGAACTTGATGTAGCACAAACAAGAGTTGCTTTCGATGAGAACATGGCAGTATCAACTGACAGAGAAGGCGAATTCAAGACGAAGAAAGAGCTTGGAGAAGACTATGGAATGCTTAAAGCTTCAGAGATTGGTAAAGAATGGTTTGAACAAGCACAAGCATTGGAAGAGTGGATGATTGGAAAAACTGTTGACGAGATAACTGGAATTGAACTTGAAGACGGTGCTCCAACAAATGAAGACCTTGTATCATCAGTTACAATTGGAGTAGACACTTACTTTGCAGCACTTGAGCAAGCATGGGCAGAAGCAATTGATGTTGAAGGCGCAGAAACTGTAGGCCTTGGAACTAAGATTTCAATTGCCAAGTCAAAAGACGCAACTGCAGATGCAGGCGCAATGGCACAAGTTGACAATGTATTGGCAGCAACTGCATTTGATGCAGAAGGAAACGTAGCTGGTGCTGTAATAGATACAGCTCAGGTTAAGATTCAGTATGATCTTGAAGGAAAAGTAGAAACAGATAAAGAAGCAGAGCTTATGACTAAGAACGAGCTTAAAGAAGACTATGGTATGCTAAAGGCTTCAGGAATTGAAAAAGAGTGGTATGAGCAGTCAGCTGCATTAGCAGACTGGATGGTTGGCAAATCTGTAGATGAAATCGCAGGAATGTCAATGGAAGATGGAGCACCAACTGAAGAAGACCTTGTATCATCAGTGACTATGGGTGTAGAAGACTACATTTTCGTTGTTGAAGAAGCTTACGAAATAGCTAAGTAATATGATTGAAGGCTCCCCGGATGGGGAGCTTTTTATTTGCCTAAGAAGTCTGTTTTTGGTATGATAAGTGAGGGTGATTTTAGTGAAAAAAATTAGTTTGATATTAATGGTGGCAGTTTTGGTAAGTATGCTTTCAGGATGCTCAGGTGGAGTTGCTTACAATAGATTCAACGATACATTCTTTGATTCCTTCGATACTGTGACACAGGTCATTGGGTACACAAAGACCCAGGAGGAATTTGACATGTACATGACACAGATTCACGACAGAATGCTGGAACTTCACAAAATGTATGATAAGTATAATGACTACGAAGGCATTAACAATATCAAGACAATTAACGACAATGCAGGAAAAGAACCTGTGAAAGTCAGCAAAGAAATAATTGACCTTATAAATTTTTCCAAGGAAATGTACTATAATACAAACCAGAAAACAAATATTGCCTTTGGCGCAGTTTTGAGGATTTGGTCAGATTATAGGGATGATGCAGAATTTGATCCAACAAATGCCAAGATTCCACCAATGGAAATGCTTCAGGAAGCCAGTGAACACACCGATCTGGAAAAGGTAATTGTAGATGAAGAAAATATGACGATTTTTCTGCAAGATCCTGAAATGAGCTTGGATGTTGGAGCAGTTGCAAAGGGTTTTGCCACTGAGATAATTGTGGATGAAATGGTTGAAAGAGGATTTGATTCATGGATTATCAGTGCTGGTGGAAACATCAGAGCAGTAGGTGAACCAAAAGATCCTGCAAAGACTAAATGGGGCATAGGGATACAAAATCCCGATAAATCAATTTTTGGTGATGGGTCCAATATACTTGATACAGTATTTATGAATAATATTTCTGTAGTAAGTTCAGGTGATTATCAGAGATATTACGTTGTTGATGACCAGAGAATACACCATATAATCGATCCTGAAACCCTGATGCCTGCATCTCACTATAGAGCAATAAACGTTGTGATTGAAGATTCTGGTTTGGCAGACTTCTATTCAACAGAAGTGTTTCTTTTGCCATATGAAGAAAGCAGGGAACTTGTTGAATCAGTTGATGGACTGGAAGCAATTTGGGTGTTTGCAGACGGTAATATTGAAATGACAGAAGGATTTATGGCGATTTCAAGGTCAGGTGGAGCCATTGCAACAGATTAGTTTATGATATCAAGCCAGGGGGGAGAACCAATGGAAAAGACATTTGTTATGATCAAGCCCGATGGAGTCAAAAGAAAACTTGTTGGAGAAGTGCTAAAAAGAATTGAGGCAAAAGGTTTGTCGATTGAGAAAATCTCTATGACAAGCCCAGATAGAAGAATTCTAGTGGAACACTACAGAGAACATGAGGGGAAAAGCTTCTACAATGACCTCATAGAGTTTGTATCCAGTGGTAGAGTAGTTTTGCTTCAGGTTGGAGGCGAAGGCTCTATAAAAATAATGAGAAGCCTCATTGGAGATACCGATCCTGTTTGTGCATCTCCTGGAACAATAAGAGGGGACTTTGCCAATTCGAAAACTGAGAATATTGTGCATGCATCTGATTCGGAAAGTTCAGCTACACGTGAACTAAAATTATGGTTTGGAGATGATTAAAATGAAAAAAACCATTGGTATAATAGGTGGAATGGGACCCTTGGCAACTGTTAAATTGTTTGAAAAAATTGTTCTTAATACAAGAGCTGATTCAGATCAAGACCACCCACGCACCATAATTGACAGCAATACAAGAATTCCCGACAGGACAAGGAATATATTGTCCGATGGGGAGAACCCAACGAATGAGTTGATTGAATCTGCCAGATGTCTGGAAAGAGCTGGGGCAGATTTTCTTACAATGCCATGTAACACAGCTCACTACTTTATGGAAGAAGTCTTGAAAGAGGTTGAGCTGCCATTCATAGACATGATAAAGGAGACTGTAAATACAGTAAAGAAAGAATTTGGAAGCTCAAAGGTAGGAATATTTTCTACAGACGGTACGATTTCTTCAGGTGTATACACAAAGGTGCTGCAAAAGGAAGGAATTGAATATGTTTTACCTTCCCCACAGAGTCAAAAGGCAATAATGGAACTTATATACAATATTAAGAAAGGACAGTATGATAATGACCTTACAAGGTTCTTTACAGCAATTGATGAGCTGCACTCACAAGGCGTACAGACCATCATATTAGGCTGTACAGAGCTTTCAGTGGCTGCTGACATGTACAAGTTTCCGGATAGTGTTAACTATGTTGATGCGCTCGTTGTACTTGCTAGAGAGGCCATAATTGGAGCAGGCTGTGATATTAACAGTTGATGTGGGTATCAATCAAGAGAGGTGATTGTGATGAAAAAGTGGATTTCCACGTTATTGATAATTGTAGGAGCAGGCTTGATAGCCTATCAGTTTTTACCAGAGATTCTAATTAAGCGGCAAGTTGTAAAAAGTGGAGCGGTTGTGGAAGAAATCACAGAGGAGCAAATTGTTGAAAACAATGAAAGAGAAGCTGTATACGATTACACTGCAATAGAAGATGTTTCCGGAAGATCCGCAGTTTCAGGTGTTTCACAATTCGAGGGTGAAAACATTATTGGAATTCTTATGGTTGACGATCTAGGGATTAATTTACCGATTCTTAAGGGTGTATCCGATGCCAATCTAATGGCAGGAGCTGGCACCATGGTGCCCGATTTAAAAATGGGAGAGGGGAATTATTCGCTGGCATCCCATTATATGAAAGATCCAAGTTTGCTTTTTGGAAATCTATTGAATGCAGAGGAAGGAATGCAGGTTAGGATAACAGATAAGATAAATGTCTATGAGTATGAGATATATGAAACAGTTCTGGTACCTGAGACAGCTATGTATATGTTGGACCACGAGCAAGCTGATGAAAGGGGCAAGCCAATAATATCACTGATGACCTGTTATTACACATCTAAAAATGGGCAGAGATTCTTCGCATTGGGTGAATTGGTTGATACCTACCCATACAGACAAAAATTTACAGATTGATATGTGTATTTCAATAACATATCGATAATATTCAAAACAAAGTTGTAATAACAGATTATAAGTGGTAAAATCAGAATATGAGTTTTGATAAAAATATATCGATATGGGAGGTTAAATTATGGGATTTGGAAGATTAGGAATGCCTGAACTTATTTTGATTCTGGCTATTGCCTTGGTTATATTTGGGCCGTCAAAGTTACCAGAGATTGGAAAATCATTGGGAAAAGCACTGAAGGAGTTCAAGGCGGGTCAAGATAAAGATTCTGATGAGAAGGAAGAAGCTGATGAGAAGGAAGACAAGTGAAAATGATGGTAAAAACCTTACATTGACTGAACATCTTGAGGAATTGCGCAAACGACTTATTTATTCTGCCTTGTTTTTCATAGCTACGGCACTTCTTTGCTACACTTTTGCAGAAAGAATTATTAGGGATATGGTAGATCTTGCAGGTGATATTGATTTTGTGTTTATATCCCCAGCGGAGCTGCTACTGGCAAATGTAAAGCTGGCAATGATAGGTGGACTTATAATTTCGGCACCCTTTTTAATAATTCAGGTTTGGCTGTTTGTAATCCCTGGACTTAACTCAAAGGAAAGAAAACTCGTAGCTGCCGCTATTTCAATGGGTGGAGTTTTTTTTGTAGCTGGAGCACTTTTTGCCTACATCATGGTAATTCCAATAGTATTGGTATTTTTTATGGGATTCCAAATGGATATAATTTCTCCCATGATAAGTTTCAGCAGCTACATGAGTTTTGTACTTAGTACGGTTGTAGCCTTTGGAGCAATCTTTGAGTTGCCTATCCTAATGATACTCTTAACAAGATTTGGAATAGTCAAGGTAAGCTTTATAAAGAAAAATAGAAAATATATGGTTCTTGGTATTTTTGTCCTGGCTGCAATAATTACTCCACCAGACATAATATCTCAGATGCTGCTGGGTCTCCCAATGCTGCTTCTGATGGAACTTGGAATATTCTTGTCGGGAATATTCGCAAAAAAAGAAGAAGATGATGAATAATACAAAAACCCCCTTATGGATTTAATCCATAAGGGGGTTTTAGCTCAATTATATTTTGAATTACTCAGCGCTTTCAAGTGCGGCATTAACTGCTTCAATAATACCATCGCTGGTATATGTAGCGCCTGAAACTGTATCAACTTCAGTTGAGTTTGCTGCAACTATAGCTGCAGGAGTTTCTTCGATTGCTGGATCACTAATCCCAGCTGACTCTTCATGTGACAATACTTCAACACTTGTTATTGTATCACCTTCAAGAGTAACTTCAACAGTGATATCACCACCAAAGCCTTCGCCTACACCAGTTAGAACTACAGGCTCGCCACCTTCAGCTGCTGGTTCTTCTCCTCCTGAACATGCTGCAAGACTTAAAGCCATTGCCAATGTCAAAAGGATAACCATTAACTTCTTCATATTTTTCATCTCCTTTCAATGTAAATGTACTTGTAGATTATACACCCTCGTTATTAAAAAATCAAGTCGAGAAAAGCTATACTGTCAATAACTTTTGAAAATGTCAGTAAAAACTAGTCTAATTATCTTTTGAAAATGTCAGTAGATAATTAAGTGGTT
>NZ_JBMEMN010000036.1:0-22599 GCF_049310905.1 Gudongella sp. DL1XJH-153 | reverse complement strand
TCAATCAATTCATTAAATCTTGTACCATCAACATATGCTCCATCAGCTACTGTAATGGCTGTAATGATTCGATTTTCAGTTGTAATTATGTACTCATCTTTATACCCAAAGAAGTGATCTGTTTTACTCTTGTGCCCTACGCGGGCATCTTGATCTACAATAGAGCGTACTCCTCGCTGCTCAATAAATTTTGGATCTTCTAAAATCTGTTTCGCATTTTCCAAAACCTTTTTTGTGTTTGGACACTCTTTTAGGATAATAGAACTTTCAATCTTATTAATTTCAGATTCCAGGTAGTCTTTCATTACTCGCTTAGCCTCTTTATTATCTGATATTTCCTTGTAATCTGGGATATTCTGATTGATTTCTTCTGGAAGTATGCCTACTTCTTTTTCATAGGTTTTAAAAATCTTATTTGCTAGTCGCTTAATTACCCTCTCTGGAGTAGCCTTAAAGGTGTTTGCTTTTGTATGGGTTGCATCTATACTTATCCCTGTATCTTCAATAATTCCCTTTTCCACGCACTGCCTGACAATCTCTACAATGATTTCATCTAACGTTACTTCCTGTAATCTGTGTACTCTAAACTTAGATAGTAAACTTGGGTCTGGTAATGTCTCATCAGGATTGATACCAAGAAACCACATATATGCTAGGTTTAAAGAGGCTTCTTCTATGACTCTTTCATCTGACAGGTTATATAGATATTGGAGTATTAATAGTTTTAGCATAAGTTCTGGATGCTTTGCGGGTCTACCATAAAATTTGTTGTATGATTGTTCCAGTGATTTTGTAATGAAGCCAAAGTCGATAGCGTTATCCAGTAATTTAAGAGTATGATTCTCTGGTATTTTATTGTATAATATTGAGTAGATGCTTAACTGATTATTTTGATCTCTAAGCATTGAAAATCCTCCTTTTGGTTATGTTTTCTTGACAATTACATTATACCAAATTAAGGAGGATTTTTCTTTATTTCTACACTCTTTTATTGCTATTTTTACATATTTTTACATCGTTTTTCAGTGGTCTCGAAACGTCCCCCTGTCCCTTTTGCTTAATCAGTTATTTATTTTATTTCAACATCATCAATATTCCATCTGTCAGCATATTCTCCCTGATATACAAAAGCAATATAGACTGATTCCCCCTTATAGGAAGATATGTCAATTGTTTTCTCCTCCCAACTATAGTTTGGAGCACTTCCTAATTCTAAAATTTCAACAAAAGAATCCCTATCAGTATCAGTCGTAGAAATCCAAATACCATGATATTCATACCATGATGAATAACTTCCGCTTTGTCGAAACGAAAGATTGATTTCATCAACATTTGGCAGATCAATCTTTGGTGTTATCAGCCAAGCATCATGATAATCAAGACTATAAATGTGATATACAAATGATTCATTGCTTTCTGAACCTTTTATCCATCCAGTACCACTTAATACTAGATTCGTCCAATTATCTGGTATCGTAATAAATGTTCCCTCAAAATCCTCATAAAATATGGGTTCCGTTGTCAAATTCATTGTAAACTCAATAAGCGAATCTGAAGATGATACTATGAAACTACCTACACTATCATAGTATCCTACAATGCTTGCAGAATACCAGTAGGTACCCTCTACCAAGTCAATAGATACTTCCCCTGTTGAATCTGTTGTTAATGTATCTCCTATTTGTTGTGTGCGCTCAGAGTCTTCAAAAATAGTAATCTCTACATTCTGAAGAGAATTTCCTTCAGTGAATGCAACTGAGCTTATAGTTAAAACTGGCCCAAGCTCATTACTGATTACGGAATTAGATGGACTTTCTGGTTCACTAACAATCAAACGGATACTATACAGCACCTCTGATTCTGTCAAAACAAGTGTGCTTGAGTTTGCTCCAGCAATATCCGTCCATGCAGCCCCATTTCCTGAATAGAATTTCTGCCACTGATATTGGATATCAGAAGCTTCAGGTTGTAGTTCTGCAATGGATAATTCCTCACCTACTATGGTATCACCTGTAATTGTAACTGACTCTAATAATGGTGTTTCTTCTTCATCCCTGACTATCCGCCTTGGGATTTCGTTCAGGTCCACACCGCACGTGCGACTTTCATCGCATACGGCGTTCCATCGATAATAGGATTGTTACCCTGATACCCCCATATCAGTTAACACTTTAATACTATCAAGTGTAATGTAGCAGGGTCAACCAAAATTTCTGACAATTTTAGTTTTGTCATAGATGATGACATATAACAGGATAAACTTCCTCTGCCTTTTGTCATTTAGAGTTTGTCGAGTTATCGAGGATAAATATTGAATGCGAAAGGCAAGCAAGAAAAAGTTATGCAACTCTATCTCACTTGCCCTATTAATTAATTTTATTTTCCCCTGTCCTATTCAGGAGTCCATTCGAATACCTCCTGAAATCTTCGCACGTAGAAATAACGAGACACTTCAACCACTACCAAGGCGGTGGTTTCTGACCGAATAAAAGTATCCAAATAAGGATGCTTTTGAATCAGGACTTCTCTCCATTTTTTAATATCTTCCTCATCAGATGGTACAGTAACCTGCCCCGTGACGGTTAAGGCACTGATCTGATTGAGGCTTTTGAGTTGATGGGCTCGGTTATCAATCAACAGGGACACGTTGCGATTCTCTTCTAGGAGTGTGAATTTTCTGGTTTGCCTTGGAGTGGCAAAAACCAGATACTTCAAATTCCGACTGGTGGCAAATCCTATCAATGAGGTATACGGCTGTCCTGCACCTTGGGTAGCCAAAACCGCAAAAGACTCCTCCTCACAAAGATTCCGAATATCAGCCTCGATTGATTCGCCAACCTCCTGGGCACCCTTTTCTACATTGATATACATAGGTTCATCATATTTCATAGCAATCCTCCTCGGCACTTGATACGATTTTTAAAATTTAGATGAAAATTGCGGATCTCAAGCTCTTTAAGCTACAAAGTTTCCTTATATAGCCCAGCTTTTTTTACTTCTTGTTGTTTATACCCTAATAGACAAAATAATAAATAAATACTTAAGATACCTAATCGTACGAGTGCTTATTTATTCATCTTTTGAAAAGTAGGACTCTCCTGTATACAAAAAAGACAGATGAAACGTCCCCCTGTCTTCAAAAAAAATGTGACAATTCTAATACTTATCTGATAAAATTGTTTATGACTTATCAATCAATGGTAAAGGAGTGGTCAAGAAATGGATAGAAATAAAGATTTGCTGGAATTTGTCAAAAAATCAATTCAGACAAGAAGCTATACTGACGAGGAAGGTGACTACGCTGAGCTTGTAAAATCTGAAATGGAGAAGCTTGGTTATGATGAGGTGTTTATTGATTCTACTGGTAATGTTGTTGGGAGGATTGGAGACGGACCTAAGATTATCCACTTTGACAGCCATATGGACACTGTTCAGGTACATGACCCGGATGACTGGGCGTTCCCTCCTTTTTCAGGGGAAGTCCATGATGGTTACATATGGGGACGTGGCAGTGTGGATATGAAATCTGCATTAGGTGCAAGTGTTTATGCTGCAATAAAAGCAAGAGACCTTGGTTATCTGGAAGGAAAGACAGTATATGTCACCGGAACAGTGTGCGAAGAGTTCTGTGACGGCGAGAACCTTAAGCACTTATATCAGGAGTTATCTCTTAAGCCTGACTACTGTATTATTTGTGAGCCGAGTGACAATGTCATAACACTAGGCCATAAGGGAAAAGCACAGATTCGAATTACTACACATGGTGTTTCTGCTCACGGATCTGCCCCTGAAAAGGGAGTCAATGCAGTCTATGAAATGGCCGAAATCATATCCAGAGTAGATGCTCTCAACAAATCTCTTTATGTGGAAAATGCTCCTCATGGTACTGTGGTTTTGTCAGATATATCCAGTGTAAGTGCATCCCTTAATGCTGTGCCAAGTGAATGCTCAATCTATCTGGATAGAAGATTGATATTGGGTGAGATCTTGGAAGGGGTAAAGAGTGAAATGGACATTCTAATCGAAGGGAAAGATGCTTCCTGGGAGGTAGGCACCTTGCATCATACAACCTGGAAGGGCAAGGATCTTGTTTATGAGCCAATGCACAATCCCTGGATAATTGAAACAGAGAATGTGCTGACCAAATCCTTGATTAGTGCCTATAAGAATGTCTATAAAGAAGAGCCATCTAAATTTGATTTCTGGGATTTCGGTACAAATGCCATCACCCCTGTTGCAATGGGTGTGCCTACAATTGGATTTGGTCCCGGAGAATATAAGCTGGCACATATGCGAGATGAAAGATGTGCTGTTGATAAGATTGTTGAAGCCTGTGAGGTTTATTCAGAGTTGATTAAGGAGTTGTAGTTTTTAGGGGTGGCGTGGAAACCGTCCCCTACAATGTTTGATGCTAATTCCTGTACACATTGAATAACCATGAATCCCAATTTTTATAATCTCATTAACTTTGAATTTCTTCCTCATACTATAGGTATCTCTAGATTCCTACCAAATTGAAATGCTTCCAGATTGATTCAAAATCACCCTAGAAGCATTTTATAAACAAAATCAATTGAGCCATTATTTAAGGGTCATCTAAATTGTCTGGTTAGAAGAATTTCCTGTATAGAATCTACCTACCCTTCTGCCAATATTTGCAATTATTTCAGAAACCTGTTGTCCCGTGATACTGCAAATTTCATTTTTAGTTATTTCTGCGTCACCTTCCCTACCAAGGATTGTTACTACATCTCCGATTCTTACATCATCTAAGCCGGTTATATCAATAAAAGTTGAATCCATGCAGATTCTGCCAATTATTGGTGCTTTAATACCGTTTATAATAATTGAACCTTTGTTTGACAATAATGAACTGTAGCCATCTCCAAATCCAACAGAAACTACTGCCACTTTCATATCCTTATCAGCTGTGAAAGTTCTTGAATACCCAATACTTTCACCTTTTTTTAGTTCCAGTATATTTGTAATGGCTGACTTCCATGAAAGTATTGGCTTTAATTCAATAGTCTTATTCTCATGACTCATACCATGGTAACCGTATGTCAATTTTCCCGATCTAACTAGGTTGAAATGGCTTTCAGGCACCTCCAGTATTGCTTGCGATGCAGCACAGTGTATATACTTTGGATCTATTCCATTCTCTCTTAACTGAGAAACTCCTTCGTTAAATATACCTAATTGTTCATAGGTAAAAGTTTTATCTTCATTACCGCTTTCTGCAAAGTGTGAGTAAACCCCTTCTATGTCCAAGTTTTCTGTGCTCTTAATCTGTTCCGCAAAAGCTTGCAATTCTTCACCTGGGATAAGTCCAATCCTTCTTAGCCCGGAATCTATCTTTATGTGGACTCTTGGCCGTTTCCCAATTCTTTTTCCTATTTCATCAATTTTCTTTGCAGTTTCCGAGTTAAACAACGTTATGGTTATGTCGTTTTTAACTGCTTCTTCAAGCTGACTGTCCATCAAAGAACTCATCACCAATATTGGAGCGTCAATTTCTTCTCTTCTTAGTTCCAAGGCTTCCCAAATATTAGCAACAGAAAAATATTTGATATTACAGTTTTTCTGCAAGTATTTAACAATCGTAACAGCACCATGACCATATGCATTTGACTTTACCACTGCCATTATTTCACATTCGGTACCTATGTGCCCTCTGATTTGCTCGATATTGTTTTTTAGATAATCCAGGTTTATTTCCAACCAGGAGTTATATATATGATTATTCATCCTAAAGTCCCCCTATTATGCCTAAACGGTCTGAATTTAAAAAATAGATTCGTTTTCTTCACCAATTCAATTGCTGCTATTCCTTATATTTCCTTGCTTTCATAATTCAACTTACCTTTTACCCATACCTTCAAAATTCCTTTGGGTAACTTTTTTGGATTGGCATAGGTATTTGTATCAATGATGTTTTCATAGTCTATTAAAACAAGGTCTGCTGACATACCTTCTCTGATAAGCCCCCGGTCCCAAAGCCTCAATCTCCTTGCAGGTTCTGATGTGATGTTTTTTATAGCTGTTTCAAGAGGGATTAAATTTAAATCCCGTACATATCTTCCTAAAAATCTCGGATATGACGAGTATGCTCTTGGGTGTGGAACTTCACCTACTATACCGTCCGTGCAAACAGTATGATATGGATTTTGTATTACCTTTTGTATATCCTCCTCGCTAATTGAATGATAAACACAGGTAACTGAGGATCGAGTCTCTTTTAGTATATGTAATACTGCCTCCGGTTCCTCCATCTTAAGTTTCATTGCAACTTCATCCAATCTGAGCCCACACATCCATAGCCATTCCTCCAATGGAACAGCTGCTATTTGAACTGCTTTTCCTGATCCACGAACCCGAAGTTCTTCAGTTGTCTCCTCCAAAATCTTTTCATACATCTGAGGATCTCTCAGACGTTTTTGAAATGCATCTTCTCCTCCGGCATAAGCCCATCCCGGTGCAATAACCTTCATCCCAGTACTACCTGCTGTCCATGGGTACTGATCAAATGTGATGTCATATCCCTCGTTATTAAGTTCTTTCATTCTGTCCAATATTTCAATTACTTTACCCCAATTAAGATGCCCCAATGCCTTCAGATGTGAAATATGCATCCTTACTCCACTTTGTTTCATTATGTATACCATTTCTTCAAATGATTCTATCAGTCTTCCCATTTCATTCCGAGTATGTACCATAATTATCCCATCATGCTTTGCAACCGTCTTGCAGACACTTATCAATTCTTCGATTGGTGCATAGCTGCTTGGGGGATATATCATCCCAAAGGATACTCCCTTTGCACCCTCATTCATTGATTTATCGATTATGTCACACATCTCTTCCAGTTCTTCTGATGTAAGATCCCTGTTTTCACTCCCTGCAATGCTCATTCTGACAGTACCATGACCAACCAAGCCTACATATCTAACTACAGGATCTACTTCTTCTACGGCATCTATGTAATCCTTGTAGCTTCTCCACCAATATGGTCTATCTAATTTACCGCAAAGTGGTGTCATACTCTCTGTGAGCTCATTTAGATGTTCATCATCAATAGGTGTCACTGATGAGCCATCCTGACCTAGCACCTCTGTTGTAATTCCTTGACCTATTACGGGAAGTAATTCAGGAGACTTAAAGATTTCCAGCTCGGAATGACTATGTGTGTTAATAAATCCTGGAGTTAGAATTCTGTTTGTTCCATCTACCACTTCACAATCTTCTACTTCCATGTTCAGACCTATTCTTTTTATATTTTCATCCTCAATAAACACATCAGAAAAAAACGGCCTGATACCAGTTCCATCGAAAATCTTGACATTTTTTATTAGAGTTCTTTTCATTGCTACCTCCCTTGATTCTAATTTTATTCCGGATATTAATATTATTGACAATGGCGTTAACGCCATTGTCAATAATATTAGGTTTTATGTTTTATTCTTCTCCTGCTTTGCTTAATAGAACTTTTCCTTCACGGTATTCGGTCTGCTTTCCATCAAATAAAGCTGGTTTTCCGTTTACAAACACATATTCAATCCCCTTTGGTTTTACAGGTGATTTGATGAATGAGGACATATCTTCAATTTCATCATAATCAAATACAGTTACATCTGCGATATTGTCTACTCTTAATACCCCTCTGTCGGTTTGGTTTATTATTTTTGCAGGTAATCCTGATACTTTATAAACAGCATCTTCCAAAGGCATCAACTTTTGTTCCCTTACGGTCTGAAAGAACCTTGGGAATGTTCCAAAATTTCTTGGATGGGGATTGTAATTAAGGTCGTATCCGAAATCTATACCATCTGATCCTACGGCTATGTCCATTGACTTCATAATATTGTATACATCATCGAGATGCATTGAGAAATATATAGCTGAAACCTCACCTTTACACTCCAATAATACCCTGATAGCAGCATCTATTGGGGTAGTTTCATATATCTTAGCTATTTCATTAAGGCTCTTACCATCCATTTCAGGTAGATACCCATGGGTGGATGTAACTACTACTGCTTCCGGACCTCCTCTTTTGTTCATTATTTCCGTCATTTCATTGATCAGTTTTTCTTCCTTTAACTCCAGATTTTCCAACATTTTAGAGTTGCCACCATTCAAAGCCCATCCTGGAACCAAAGCAGCCAATCCTGTTGAAGTAGCTTCATATGGGTATTGATCACATGTAATTTTACATCCTCTTTGTCGTGCTTCCTCAATTTTATTAAGCAGTTGTTTTGACTTGCCCCATTGTGGTTTACCCATCAGTTTGAGATGGGAAATGTGTAGGTGGACTCCTGACTTTTCAGCTACCTGTATCATTTCATCCACTGAATCAAATACTCCATCAGCTTCATTTCTCATGTGAACTGAAATTATACCATCATTATTCTTTATTACTTTTGATAGTTCCGCAAATTCTTCAATGTCACCATAGCTGCTTGGTGGATAAATCAGTCCAAGTGACATTCCAAAAGCTCCATTTTTTAGTTCATTTTCCAGTAACTTTTTCATTTCTTCCATTTCTTCTTCAGTCGCTTTTTTATCTTCAAATCCGATTACAGCAGCTCTTAATGTCCCATGTCCCACTAAAAGTCCACTGTTTATTGCCAAGTTATTAATCTTTGATAGTTTAACATAGTCTTCCATACTGTTTAATTCGATGTTTTTATCCTCCGGTACAATTTCAATTGTTCTCGTGAAGAATGCCTTTATTTCATCTTTTCTTTCAGGAGTACTTGGTATCAGTGATATGCCACAGTTACCACCAATTTGCATTGTTACTCCTTGATTTATCATACTTTCAGCCTTTTTAGTGTTGAGAGCACATGCATCTGAATGAGTATGAAGGTCAATGAATCCTGGTGCAATGACTTTTCCTTCGCAGTCAATTACTTCTGTTCCTTCTTCATCGCATTCTTCAGATATTCTTTTTATCCGTCCATTCTTGATATACAAGGTAGCCTTGATTGGACTGTTTCTTAACCCATCTACCAGTATGCCGTTCTTCAAAATATAATCATACATATCCCGCACCTCCGCTAATCTTATTCACATCGTACAAGTCCATAATTTTACATTTTCAGATTTTTTAAAATCAATGCCAGTCTCAACTTCATATAATCTTCTGAATTTCTCATATCCAGGTTGGTTAACTTAGTCAACCTGTTTAGCTTATATTGCACTGTATTTTTATGAATATACAAATCTTCTGCCATCTTTATTATTGAACCTTTATGCGTAGTATACAGATCAATGAGACTGGTGTATTCCACAATATCATCATACTCCATATCCCCGATTATTTTATTGACATATTCATTCATAGAATCAACCGGTACTCTACTTAACAAGATTTCAATATCCAGGTCACTATAAAAAATTATGTCATCCTTTGATTCAGCAATTCCCCACTTTAGTGCTTCAATAGCCTCTGAATATGAGTTTTTTGCATCATATATCTCTGATTTAAGTTTCCCAACTCCGGATATGACAACATGCCCTGTCTTCATAAATATTTTTTTCTTGGTTCTCTTCAATAGTCTTTGAATTGATGATATGCTTCTATCATCAATTATTGAAATAAAATAATCACCAAATATTGAAACCACTGTATTAGTTGACTTTACAGAATCTCTGTAAATCTTGAATATTTCTTCTTTTAGTTCATAGTATTTATCATCCTTGTCCTCAACTGTTGAAGCAATTATTCTTTTAGGTTTTCTATTCTTAAGGTCTAAAACATTGACTTCATTTACCAATCTACTCAGGGGCAAGAAATCTCCGCTGAATAGCAAAGACTCTATTAACATTTTATCCTTGTTAATGCTGTGCTTTTCGATGTCCATCAAGTAGATTTCTTTGATAAAAATTTCAATCATTCTACTGACTATTCTTACGGATTTTAAGATTTCTTCATTTTCTCCAGTTATCCCAACTACACCAATAATCTCACCTTCTACCTTGATGGGGAAATTAAATCCTTTTCTCGCTCCAGAATATTGATCATCGCTCTTAATTATTATTTCTTCATCAGTTCTTATGACCTCAAGTGCTCCGTGATGTACCGTACCGATTCTGTTTGAGTCTTTTGATGCAATTATTCTTCCTTCAAGATCCATAAATATTGTATCTTGATTAGTTAAGTCTTTTATGTCCACTATTATGCTTTGCAAATATTTATTCCAATTGTTAATATTAAGTTTTTTCAAATTTATCTCTCCACTATTCAAATTTTACTACATAATAGACAATCAATACTCTATAACCGTAAGAATTCTTTAACTTTCCTCAATCCTTCTCTTTTAGCTAAAATTGATTGTTATTAAATAAAAAACTCTCATATCACTAATTTTAGTAAGGAGAGTTTAACAGACTTATCATATATTGATTATAGAGTGCTTCTTTTATATTCAATAAAGTGGTTTTTATGGACTAATCCTTACCATATTGTATTTGTCAATATCTAGTATATTCTAATTATAGCACATATTAATTTGTTTAATAAAATGAGCTGCATTGAGATAACTCAGTAATAACAATTTTATCAATTCGATATTATTATAATACAAAGTGACAGTAACCCGGATCTTATCTTAACAGATTACTGTCACTTCCATATACCTAGTTCCCCTAAAAGAATATTCTTATGCCTATAAACGACCAGGCAATTATATATACCAGAGCTGCCAATGATACTGCCCATCCACCAAAAAGCATCGCTTTTATGTTATTTGATTTTGCAATACCCATTTGTCCTACCATATTGGCTGTTGGGTAAACGGATGTCGTTATTCTTGAAGCAGCAATCAATGCTATTGCCCACATTTCCATAGGCAGACTGTATGCTTCTACTGCGGGTGCAAAAATATCGTGGGTTATTTGCAACTGTGCAACTGCCGCTCCATCTACGCCAAATCCACCAACAAAGCTTGCAGCGATCATTAATGCTTCTCTACCCAAATTATCTACCATTACCATTAATATATCACCCAAAGCTTCGAATCCGCCGCCTAGGTTTATTAAGTCCAACATTACTTGAAGAAATACAAACAAAAGGAACATGCTTGCCATCTTTCCCATTCCAGTGGTCAGATGACCCAGTCCTTTTTCAATGCCTACCCTACTTACTAACGATATTATAATTGAAAGAGCCAACATAACAAATATTGCGTAGCTTGTTCCCTGTCCTGTGTATATTCCATATCCTATAAGTAGAGCAAAACTTATGTTGAATACTTTTGTTGTTAGGATTTCTTCCTTTGTGATTTCGACTTCGTCAACATTCGTATCCGCTTCATCATATTTCTCTTTGCCTTTTGTATTCTTCTGTATTCTTTGTGCTGCGAAATAGATGACTACCAACCAGATTATTCCAAATGGTAAAGCTGCCCATAACATCATCCGTCCATATGACAATCCTGTCACAGCAAGTAGTGCTACTACAGGTCCTGTAAAAGGTCCCCAGATCAGACCTGTCTCACCGGATGATTGAAAAACTGCTCCAACTGTACTTGGAGTCAAGCCAACTGCAGCAACAACAGGTATTATTATTGGGGCAATTATTGCATTCCCGCCAGCCAAAGTACCTAAAAGTCCACAAATTACTGTAGAAGATACTATTATAGCAAGAATTCCTTTCTTCTCAGTGTTTACACCAATTTTATCGATAATCCATTTTACAATGGTCTTGCTTACACCGGTTTTTAGCATCAACTCACCTAAGCCACTTCCCAGCATAATTATCAAACCAATCAATGCCAAAAATGATCCCATTGAAGATGCAAACATTCTTGCAATACTTCCTGGACCTAGCATTGTAAGTACAATTCCTACAGCTACGCCTCCTAGTGTTGCTGATAACGCTTTCTTACCCATAAAAATCAGTACAAGATATGTAGCAAGTGGCAATAATGCCCATAAAGATCGTTCACCAATTAAAGCATACGTACCTAATTCCATTAGTTAAATTCCTCCCTTTTATAGATAATTTTAAGCATCTCCATAAATGTAATACCATCTCTCCGTGACTCATTGTCAGCGAATTATACTTGAAACGAAGACACCTGTTTTTTCGTGATTCTGCCCCCTTTCTTACATGTAAATTTAGATAATTCAATCTATTATAGCTATTATACATTAATAAAGTTGGTATATATATGGTCTCTATACTTAATTTATGACACTTCTAATTCATTATTTTGTGTTAAGTAACATGAGCAGTGTTAATGCAAAAAAATCGCCTTCGCTCTACATGAAAGAGAATTTTCCTCTAGAAATACCTTAAATTATATTAGGACTTAATATTCATATTAGCGATGTTTTTTTCAGCTAAATGATTATATGAAAGATTCTTCGGCAGGCTCAAAACAGCGTGAAAAAACGCGGTTTTTATTCCGCGTTTTCTTGTGTTTATAAATTCATCATCTGTATATATCTGTACAGGAGTACCGCTACTTCTGCCCTTGTCATTGGCTGCTCACCTCTAAATGTGTTGTCGTCGTAGCCTGTAATCAAGCCTCTTTCCACTGAAAATGCTACAGCTTCCCTAGCCCAAGCAGGAATCTCTGTTCCGTCTGCAAAGCTGATCATACCATAATAGGGAGCTTCTCCATTCTGCATTCTGTGTAATATCACTGCTACTTCATTTCTTGTTATGCTTTCCATTGGTCTAAAGTTACCATTGCTTCCTTGGATCAAACCTTTTGCAAATGCTTTTCCTACATAGTCTGCATACCACTTAGTGGAATCTACATCTGAAAACATTGCTGTTCCTTGGCTTAGTGATTTATCCCCTAATGTTTCAACTACCAGCTTTGCAAATTCTGCCCTGTTTATTGATCTATTTGGTTCGAATTGACCTGTTTCTGTTCCTGAAATTATTCCTCGACCTGCCAATAATTCTATGGCATCTTTTGCCCAAAGGATGTCTTCTCCCACATCGCTAAATGTTCTTCTTGGTGGAATTACAAATACTGGTTCTTCTTCTATTTCTTCTTCAATCTCTTCTTCTATATCTTCTTCATCCGGAAACTTTGGTACCCTTGATGATTCTGATTTTGAATAGTACCAAAGGACTTCATCTCCATCGCGGACTTCCTTGTCAATCGCTGGAATGCTGGGTGCTCTTCCATTGACAGCATACATCCATCCACTTAAACCTTTATTCTTGATTCTTTCAATCTCTGTAACAAAACTATCGTTTGATTCAGATTCATAATCCAGACTTGTTTCCTCCAGTGCTCCCAATGCAGTTAATCCAAATCTATCATCACTATATAGTCTAACTGTTTTTGGTCCATATATTACATCGCCATCATCATCTATCACGGCAAATTCTACCTTTATTCTTTCTACGATCGGTGCTGGTGGTTCTTGGTATTCTTCTATTGTTATTGTTTTTGGCAGGCTTCTCACCAAGCCATTGTCAGGCGCTGGATATTCTGCTGTATTGATTTTATGTGCTGCCAGCTGATATTCGCCTTCTGAATCGATGCTTAGATTCACTTTGCCCTGTGCATCGGTCACAACATCTACTGCAGTGGGAGATGTCATTTTATTCTCTGTATAATATAGTATTGTTGCTCCTTCAACTGGATCTCCGTTATCGTACTTTACTGTGGCTGTAAAGCTGTCTCCTGGCTCTGCGGTCGTCTTTGAAAGTGTAATCTCTCCAAATTTTCCTGAAGCTCCACCATACAGTACAAATGAATCTCCGTCTGCGTATATCTCCTGATATGGAGCTACAGCCCAATAGGTCTGTCCAGGAATATCATTGATGCTTCCTATATATCCATCCGGTTGCTGAACTGTATATCCCAATTCTACGGCATTTTCGACAATTATATCTGAATAGCTCTTGTTTCCTTCAACCTGGACTTCGGTACTCGGCAAAATTGTATAGTCCGGTCCTTCTATCCTTATTGTTACAGTACCTAGTGGTTCTTCAGCATCGCCTCCGGCGACATCTGTATCAGGATTTGCATCCTTAAGCATAAAGGCATATAATGCCCATGCATTGGAAGCAATATTCGCTCCCTCATAATCAGTTGCAGCTAAAAATTCTATGGCTCCTTTTGATGTGCCTTCATACTGCCATTCTTGCTCATCCAGGTTTAATCTATCTATCATCCATACTGTCTCTGCTGAATTTGTTATTGGATCATCCCAGTCGCCACTTATATAGCTACCATTGTCTTTTTGCTGATCCTTGATCCAAACAAGTGCAGAATCCATAGCTGTATCCAGCGCTGCAAGGTTATCCTCAGCAACTAGATCTTTTAGGCTATTAAGTACCCTTGCAGCCTGGGTTGTGCTTTGAAAATCTCCAAAACTTCCATTGTCATTTTGCAGATCCAGTATATAGGTAGCCATGTTTTCAGGATTTTCCAATTCTGAAATGTTACCGGTTAAAACCAAGATATCATATGCCGGTAAATTGACATATTGGCTGTACTCGCCATCTTCTCCAAAGGTGCCGTTACCTGCAGTATCATATCTGGCCTTTAACATGTCCCAAAGTGAAGCCGCTAAGGAGGTTTTCTTCAATTCAAGTGTTCCGTAGTACAATTTGGCCAGGTGATGGGCTGGTACCGGATCTGTGTCCTCTGCTTCAATTACAGCTTGAATTTTCTGATCCAGAAATGCTCCCAACTTAGTTTCTTCATTGTAATCCCAATTCAGTACATCTGCTCCAGTCTGATGGATAACCCCCAACATGAATCCATCCAGATCAGTATAGCCATTGCCCACAATTTCACCTTTTCCATTGCGGTAACCGTTATATAGGTTGTCTATGTTCTCAGTGGCCTTTTCGCTGTACAGCGGATTGCTGGCCTCTGCCAACACGGGTGCAACTGGCAATATCACCATTGCAAACATAACTATTGCCATAAGTAGTGTTGTAATCCTTAAAAACTCTTTGTTGTTTCTAAACATTTTATCATCCTCTCCTTCTATCTTAACATTCCATACTTTATTCTTATTCTGTCCAACTTCTCTATCATTGGCCCAGATAAAAAATACAAGAAAAATACTGTGCTAATTGCGTGAACTAGGTCATAAGGTATTCCTGAAATGTATGATGCCAAAAACATCCTTATATTTGCTCTTTCTGTATACATCAAGACTGATGCTATGTTCATCACTCCACCGTAAATCAAAAATGTCGTTAAAAATCCATATATCGAAAGGCTAAGTCGTGTTTTCCTAAGAATACCTTTTCTAATCAATACACCTGCAAGAAATCCTGTCAGACCCAATGCAAACATCTGCCATGGGGTCCAGGGACCTTGCCCGAAAAAGAAGTTTGATACAAAGGCACTCATGGAACCTACCAGAAATCCTGCTTCCGGACCAAATGCTAT
Organism: Gudongella sp. DL1XJH-153; assembly: GCF_049310905.1. Classification (NCBI taxonomy): domain Bacteria; kingdom Bacillati; phylum Bacillota; class Tissierellia; order Tissierellales; family Tissierellaceae; genus Gudongella; species Gudongella sp. DL1XJH-153. The sequence continues at coordinate 7,216 of NZ_JBMEMN010000036.1, read as the reverse complement.
ACCTGAGATTATCACTATGGCCATCATTGGCTTAAAGGCCGGCAGCATGAAAAACATTGTCCTTCCCATTACTGCCAAGGCTGCAAGAACTGATATCACAATGAGTTCCCTTGCCTGAGGGTCTCTGTTTTCAAATACCATAAAAAATGGCACCATGGTATATACCACTAAAAACATGCTTATGAAATAGTATTTTCTATCGTTTAGGAATTCCATCCCAAACCATATGGTCAATGGAATCAGCACCAATATTATAAATGCAGATATGGTTGATCTTTTCCTTATTCCAGGATGCTCAATATATCTTTTGTCTTCTACAATCCATTCATTTTGCATAGATCAATCACATCCTCCGTGGTTACTGCATTTTCGAATACATGCCTTGACATTCTGTTTGCTCCTGTTGTGTAGAAGCTGTTGCCTGAGAAAAACTCCCGAGGTTTTTCTGTCGCTATAATGGAACCATTGAAAATGAGTGAGACCCGGTCTGAGTACTCTGCACAAAACTCTATGTCATGAGATACCATAACAATTGTGGTGCCCTTTTTAACCAAATCCCTCAATATATTTCCCAGTCTTGTTTTAAAGTGGCTGTCCAGTGCCTTTGTGGGTTCGTCCAGCAGTAATATTTTAGGCTCCAAAAGCAAAACCTTGGCCATTGCCAGCTTTTGCTGCTCCCCTCCACTTAGATCATAGGGGTGCCTTTTTAGGATATCTTCCAAGTCCAGCAATTCTATTGCTTCTTTTGCCTTCTTTTCTCTTTTTTCCATATCCTTTTCAATCGATCTGAGCATTTCATATATATCTCTTTCAACGCTCATCTCAACAAAGAGGGCCTGAGGGTTTTGGGGCAGGAATGCTGTATGGGGATCAAGGTTCACCTTGCCTCTGTATGGCTTGTTTAAACCGCCCAGGATTGACAGCATTGTTGTTTTTCCTGTGCCGTTTCCCCCTACAATCGAATGAAACTCGCCCTTTTCTATCTTGATCGACAGGTCCCTTATTACATCTTTTTCGTTTCGGTCATATTTAAACCAAACATCAGCTAATTCCATGGCTGCTTCTGTCTTTTCTTCTAACTGTTCTTTCGGCGGAATTTCTGGATGCTTGATTATCCGGTCTTCTACCTTCCCGCTTAGCCATTCCCTGCTTTTTTTTACTGACAATGGGTAGCTCTTTGTCTTGGCTGATTCTCCTTCGACCGCTGCAAATATTTTCATATATGATGGCAGTGCCTTGGCCATCACATGTCCAGATTCCAGAATCATGCCGCTGGCATCTTCTGGTGGTGCATCTATGATCACTTCTCCATTATCCATTACTAGAATCCTGTCGCTCATGGGGAATAGTTCCCCTAGTCTGTGTTCTGAAATGATTATTGTCGTCCCAATGTCCAGATTTATTTTTTTGATGGTATCCAGGAACTCAGTGGCTGCCAATGGGTCTAGCTGTGCTGTGGGCTCGTCCAGTATCAATACTTCTGGCTGCATTGTCATAATGGAGGCCAGGTTCAGGAGTTGCTTTTGTCCTCCAGATAGTTCTGTCACCTTTCTCATAAACCAATCGCTTATTCCAAAAAATGTTGCCATTTCTGCAACTCTGAGTCGTATTGTGTTATTGTCATATCCTAGACTTTCCAGGCCAAATGCCAGTTCATGGTATACCCTATCTGTGACTACCCCATTTTCAGGGTTTTGGAGTACGTAACCTATCTTTGAAGTCTGTGTCCGCAAATCAAATTCTTCAATGGGCTGTCCCCGGAACAGGATATCTCCCTTTTTTATGCCATATGGTGTCAATGCTGGCTTTAAGTGTCTTAAAAGGGTGCTTTTACCACTACTGCTTTCCCCACATATGGTTACAAACTCACCTTGTTTAATGGATAAGCTTATATTTTTTAACTGCCTTGTCTTTTCCTCTGGATAGGAGAAGCTTAAACCGCTGATTTTAAATGTTTCCATTTTATGTCCTCCATTATCCCTAAGATTATTGGTAAAAAGAAAATAACTGCAATGCTTATGTAAAATGGGATGCTTGTCTTTGTAAGTTCTGTCCATTTTACCGTTGGATATATCCTAAAGTAAAATCTGCCTATTCCCAGACCATAAGAAAATACTGCCATCAGTGCTCCTAAACTGACTGCAAGCGCACGGTCTCTTGCATCAAACCTAAATATTGAGAAGCTAGTTCTTCCTTTTAGTCCATATCCCCTAGCCTTCATGCTGTCAGATGTTTCGACTCCATTTTCAAGTGCCCAGGTCAGCATTATTGAGAGGATCTTTAGCCCGTTTCTTGCTCTTTGAAACAAGTTGCCTGTATGGAAATCTCTGCCTATCCCCTTTTGTGCATTTGAGATAACTCCTATCTGGGCCTTGTACATTGGCACCAGTCTTAAAACCATTGAAAATATCAGTGATGTCTTGGGCAGGATTCGTCCAAAGAGGTATATGACTTTATCTGATGATATTACTTCGTTGTAGCATGAGAACCAGATTATGACGGAGCCTATCATCAGGGCTGAAAAGAGACCATACACCAATGATTCCAGTGTTATTGGGTTACCATTGCTAAAATAGCCCAGTATTGTTGCCCCTTCATGCACAAACAGGACGTTTATTGCTGCTGCAAAGACCATCAAGGGCAGCATATACAAGAGGTTGAATTTTAGTGCCTTTCTTCCCTTTAGCCTGACCGAATACACAAATGCTGCCGAATATGAAAGCACCAGGATTATTGGATTAAGCAAAAATACCGTTGTAGTTATTACTACTGTAAAAAAGATAATGTTTATGATTGGGTGATAGGTGTAAAAAGGGTCTCTACTCATCGAACTCAAATCCCAGATCTCTTCCTAGATCACATGTATACAGCAATCTAACAGTATCACCCTCTTTGAGTAGATAGTTACTGGTCCCCAGGCTTGGTGATATGTCGTTGACCGAATACATCCACCCGCTTAATTCTCCACAGTCAAACTCATATATGTTTCCTATGCCTTCAATATAATTTGAATTATGTATGGGTGTCATAACATATTCCATATGAATCTTATTCTTTTTCATTTCTCTAAGCAGAACGTTAAAAACTGATTCACCTTCATAGAATTCTACCTTTTGAGCAGGAAATATCCATCCGTCCTCAGGAACCAGCTCCCACTTTTCTGGGTTGATTGCTTCCTCTTTATCAAGGAGCGTTTTGACTGAGACAGATAGGGTTACATGTTTTGCTCCCTCTTCGGTTGAGGTTGGCTCTTCTGATTCTCTTGTTTCTGCTGGTGGCTCGGCAGCCTGCTGTGCATCTGTTTCAGTTGGTGTTGGTTGCTCTTTTGGTATCTCAGCTGCTTCTTCAAGTTCTGCCGGCGTCTCTGGATCTATTTCTTCAGTCTCCAAATCAGGCTCCTTTTCCTCTGCCGCCTTTATTTCAGGCTCTTCTTCCAGGTGAAATCCTGATTGGGTGGATTCAGCATTCTCCAGTTCAGGTTCCGGTGCTGGTGCCATTGCTGGCCCTGAGTTTAGCATCTGAATCCCAAGCACTAAAACTAGTATCAGAAAAAAGCTGGCGAGTCCTATCCATATTCTTTTACTCATAGCGATCGATTCCTTTCATCTATATCGGTTGGCCAAAGCTAATCCCCTACATGTCCTCAAGAAGCCTATATAGCATTCCTGCCACTTCGCTTCTTGTTGCTGCCCTGCTTGGTTCAATATCTATTATGTTATCTGGAATATAGCTTTCTTTAACACCAAATGCCATGGCTTGTTTGCTCCAGTCGGCGATCTCTCTATAATCTGGAAATTGGCTTAGGTAATTCCTTGTCTCAGTTTCAGAGATTGTCGTATCCAAATCCATAGTTTTTGCAATATTGTAGATAACCATTGATGCCTCTTGTCTTGTGATCTTGTCTTGTGGTTTAAATGTGTTGTCTGGATAACCTTTTATCAGTCCCGAGGCTTTTGCTGCTCCAACATATCCCGAGAACCAGTCTGATTCCTTCACATCTGAAAATCCGTGATTATGGGTTTCTTCCTTGTCTAAGGCTCTGCTAATAAGGGCTGCGAATTCTGCTCTGCTGATGCTTTTACCTGGCTGAAATTCTGTCTGTGTAACTCCATTTATTATCCCTTCTATACTTAACTCAATTATTGCTGTTTTTTCAGGGTCGTTCTCTATATCCACAAATGGATTCTTTCTGGGCTCATCGCTTGCCTGACTGTTGTTGTCTATTATAATGTTGCTATCTGTCATATCAAATAGTGATGCCTTGGCTTGTTTGAATCTTTGATATGAAACCAAAGCGTAAAATGATTGCTGTGTCGCAATCTTATTCTCCTTGCCATCCTTAAGATGTGAAAATCCACCTGAGATATTGTAAAAATTTTCGATTGAATTATCTATTACATTATTGCCATTTTTGATAAAACCAGGATCGCTCGCTGGATCAATCCCCAGCGATGTAAGTGCAACTATTACTTGTGCATTGCTTTCAGCGTTTTCTACTGACATTGTCTCGAATCCTCCATCTGAGTTTTGAGCCTTGGAGATAAATTCTAGTCCTCTCTCTATATATGGTTTAACATCGGCTCTGTCTTTGTACCTTGAAAGACTGGTTAAAACCATCGCCGTTATATCAACATCTGGGATTTCTGAGCTCAATGACCAACCTCCACCCTCTATTTCATTTTCCAGCATATATTCAATAATGCTTTCCCTTGTACTCAAATCTGAATAGTCGTTGGAATCAAGAGCTATCAATGCCCAGATCGGACCGTTTATGCCTTGGATTGTAAGCTTATCCAAATCTGAAAGCTTTTCAACTAGATTGTAGCCTTCCATATCTTTTGGATCTATTCCCAATACTGTCAGAGCCAATATTGTCTTTGAGTATTCCGTATATTTGCTGGTTGTCAAGATGCCCTGCTTTTGGTTTAATTCTTTTCTTAAGCTGCTTAAATATGTATCTGATAGATTTTCCATATCAGTCTTTTGATACCTTGCAAGCCCTATAATTGACCAGGCATCTGAAAATCCGTCTTGGTTTTTAAGGATATAGTCTGCTGTCTCTTGTATGACCTTCTCAATGTTTTCCGATTCATTCTTGGCATAGGCTTCACTTGGAAAATATACACCTAAAGCCATTGAGACTGCTATTGCTATCGACAGTATTAGGGATAGTATCTTGTTTTTGTTCATATGTATTGGACCTCCTTCAAAATTTTGGGCATTAAAAAAGCATTTGCCGATATTTCCCGGCAAACGCTCAAACTTACATGCAAAAAACCATGCTAGATATTATCACCTGTTTTAGTCAAAGAAAACAAAATGAGAGCATTGTCGGCAAATATCCTGACTTTGCTTCATCGCTCCCCCCTGCCTTCCCATAGTATATAGTGGCTGATCTTTAAGATCGTGGAGTTTGCTCTGCATTCACAGTGACTTGATCGTGTGGGATTCGCACCCAGCTTCCTTGCATGTGACAACTTTAATTGTTTTGATTATACACCATATCTGAAATTGTATCAATAGAATGTTTTCAGGGTGACATGGAAACTTAAGGGACGGCGTGGAAACCGTCCCCTACAATCTTTGATGCTAAATATTTAGAATGTGTCTTGATACCCTATGATTTTACCGTCCTTTTAAAATACTTACAAATACTACAACACCTGCCAAAAACATCAAAATACCAAACCCAATCCATAAAAACTTTGTTTTTTTGCTTGTTGTTTCAGATGAATTGTTTTTATAGAACACAATAACTAGGGTGGTTATTACAATAGAAATAATTGGTAAGAATACAGCAAATAACTTGGACATAAAACTCCTCCTTCAAATTAGGAACTACAAGTGTATCGATTCCAAAGTTAAGTCGTATCGGTCTACTTATACAACGCTAGATAAAAAGAATGTTCATTAACTATAATACTCATCTTCTTCCCATTTCAATGGATTTGTTTCTATGTGCTCCCATATTTCCTGATATTCCTTTTCATTTCTTATTATATGTTCATAATAATTTTTTTTCCATAAAATCAGATTTTTTGTTTTACTAATTTCATTATATCTCTTATTAACAAAAGATTTCAGTTGTCCAACAATCCTGTGTAGGGGAGGGTTTCCATGCCCGCCCGATTGTGAGTTCTTCTAAAAAGAGGCTACAGCTTGATAACAAGCTGTAGCCTCCTTGAGTTTCTTAACTGATTTTATTAAATTGCTGTCCAGCCTCCGTCAACTGCAAGGTACTGTCCTGTTGTATAGCTAGATGCATCTGATGCAAAGTACACAACAGCTCCGTCAAGCTCACCTTCCTTACCTATTCTTCCCATTGGACAGTAGGTTTTTACTACCGCCTCGAATGACTTGTCTGTTACAACATCCTCAGTCATTTCACTCTTAAAATAAGCAGGACCGATTGTGTTTACGGTAATATTGTACTGAGCCCATTCAGTGGCAAGTGCTTTAGACATCATCTTCACTCCGCCCTTGGTTGCTGCATATGCTGAAATTCCTGATCCCATCATTGCTACAGTACTGTGGATTGAACCGATGTTTATGACTTTTCCGTATTTTTGTTCAACCATTATCTTGCCTACTTCTCTTGCCATAAAGTAAACACCATTGAGGTTTATGTCCACTGTCTTAAGCCAGTCTTCGTCTGACTGCTCTTCAGCTGGTGCCATAAAGCCTATTCCGGCATTGTTTACCAATATGTCAATTTTCCCAAAATGATCTTTTACTTCCTTGACTGCATCCTTTATCTGTTGTACATCAGTTACATCACATTCAACTGCCAGAGCTTTTACTCCCAGCTCTTCCAAATCCGCCTTTACCTTTTCAAGTTTTTCCATTCTCCTTGCAAGTAAGGCAACATCCGCTCCCTGCTTTGCAAGAGCAGTTGCAAATTGAACACCAAGTCCTGATGATGCTCCTGTAACCAGTGCTACCTTTCCTTCAAGACTAAATAATCTACTCATATAAACACTCCTTTAAATTCTTAGAATATCCTACTTTATATATATACCTATATATGTTAAATTTTAAACAATTTTATTCTAATTTACTCTTCAAAGCTATCCAAATCCCCGGATTATGGCTGCACTTAAATAGGGATAATGTTTATAATGCAAAATTTAGAAAAATTGTGTCAATAACTTTTGAAAATGTCAGTAAAAACTAGTCTAATTATCTTTTGAAAATGTCAGTAGATAATTAAGTGGTT
>NZ_JBMEMN010000035.1:0-22838 GCF_049310905.1 Gudongella sp. DL1XJH-153 | reverse complement strand
CTTTAAAGGGTATTATATTTTATTGGTGGACCAGTTTTCAATTAATATGGTGGTACAGTTTTAAGTTAACACAAACAAAATAAGTGGTCTAATCATTTCATATTGGTAAAGGGAATCCTTTTCAAATCCAAATCTTCTAAGGAAGTTAGATATTCCTGCATTACTTGAAACACTCATGTATAGCTCCTGTCTTCCAGTAACCTCAATGACTTTATGCAAGAGTGCAACTCCATGCCCTTCCCTACGATGACCAGGATGAGTCCACATTCTGAATATTTTACCCTTGTTGTCAAATATAATAAAACTAACAAGATTTGAGCGGCTTGTTATTCCATAATAGTTTATATTTTGCAATTTATCAGTATAATCAAGTGAATTCTGCCAGTTTATATGTGTCTCATTTAGAATTGGCTTGATCCTGTTTATCATCTCTTGCCGTATTTTATCGACTACCAAACCTCTGCCTGGGAATTTCCTCAATTCCTTCAATGTATAATATCTTAAAAAGTAGGCTTTTTCGTAACCAAGTTCCTCGTAGAAATCAACTGCTCTTTCGTTTTCTGAAATAACCTCCAGCATCAGCATTTGACAGTTGTTATCTCTACCTATTTCCTCGTGCTTGTTCATTAGCATACGACCAAGGCCTTTTCTTCTATACGCAGGTACAACTGATAGCGTACCGCATCTGAGAGTCTTGATATCATCGTATGTGATGACACCTCCGAGAACCACTTCGACAGGTCGTTCATAATCATAAGCAATATGTGAATTATCTCTTTTATTTCCTTCTGCACCAAAAAATCTTGCAAAAAATTCTACTTTACTAAGCTTTATTTCTATCATGTAATCTGAGAATCCTTCTGCAAAAGCATTGTAAATGTCGTCATCTGAAGCTTCTGAACATTTCACAATCTTTATGTTTTCCATGTGACCCTCCTGTTAATTTTCGGCTTTTATATACCTTTATTATATTATACTGTATTTGTTCAGATATTCACGTTTTTTTTAATATTTTTATCCAATTTATGTCATTAATATAGTTTTTTCTTAATTTCTCTTGATGTAAATATATGATAGAGTAAAAAAATTTATCTGAATTTTCTATTTTTTATAGTATTACAGATTTGAAACTGTTATAATATTTTTTAAAATACAAAAGACTTTATCAAAAGGAGGCAAATTATGAACTATGTTTTTGTATCACCTCACTTTCCTTCAAATTTCAAGTATTTTGCTGTTGCCATGAAGAAAGAAGGTATAACTGTTCTGGGCTTGGGTTCTGAATCCTTTGATTCCTTGGATCAAGAATTACGCGAATCCCTTACTGAATATTATAGATTAGAGAACATGGAGAACTACGACCAAATGCTTAAAGCTTGTGGCTATTTTACATTTAAATATGGAAAGCTTGATTACATTGAGTCTCACAATGAACATTGGCTGGAACTGGATGCAAGGCTTAGAACCGACTTTAATGTCAATGGATTCAAGACATCTGACATATCATCCGTTAAGATGAAATCCCGAATGAAGCAGCACTTTATCAAAGCTGGAATTCCTGTTGCAAGAGGAAGAGTTGTACCCCAAATTGATGATGCAAGGAGATTTATTGATGAAGTTGGCTACCCTGTCTGTGCAAAGCCTGATAGTGGTGTCGGTGCATCAAACACTTACAAAATAAGAACAGAACAGGACCTTGTAGATTTCTATAAATCAAAACCCTCCATTGATTACATTATGGAAGAATTCATCAATGGAGAAATCCATACATTTGATGGTCTAGCAGATAAGGAAGGAAATGTTGTTTTCATGAACTCATTTATCTTTGGAACAGGTATTATGGAAACAGTCAATGAAAGTCTAAACCAGTTTTACCATAACCAGAGAGATTTTCCAGATGATCTACTTGATTACGGCTTAAAGACTGTAAAGGAGTTTCAGCTTAAGGAAAGATTTTTTCACATTGAGTTTTTTAGGACTACGGAAGGAAAACTTATAGCACTGGAAATAAATGTCAGACCACCGGGTGGCCTTTCGCTGGATATGTTTAATTACGCCTATGACATTGACATATACAGAAAATATGCGTTGATGGTTGCGGGAAAGGATATTGGAGATTTTCCTAAAGCAAAATACTATTGTGGTTTTGTTGGCATAAAGAAGAAAATCGATATTGACTATGAGGTTGCTAGGAATAATGCTTACGATAGGTTCGGAAATCTTATACTCTCAGACGGACCGATAGCGACTGTTTTCTCTGCTGCTTTGGGAGATTATGCTTATGTTCTAAGGTCAGAAGAATTTGAACCATTGAGAGATGCTGCAGATTATATACTAAGTCTTAGCTGATTTCATACTATATTGGGAGGTCATACCATGAATATTGAATACCATGAATTTTACAGTGAAATACTTGGCAAGGAAATGCCTTTTAAAAGCTATGGTCACGCTGGAAAGCCTATAATAGTTTTTCCATCATCAGGCGGCAGGTTTTATGAGTATGAGGATTTTGGAATGATTGAGGCATGTCAGGGATTTATTGAGTCAGGATATGTTAGATTCTATGCCGTTGACAGCATTGATAACGAATCCTGGTTGAATAAGCACGCTTGGGCAGGTGATATGGCCAATCGTCACAATCAGTACGATACTTATATTACTGATGAGCTGATTCCATTTGTTAAGGAACACAGCGGCTGGCAAGGTCCCATGATTGCAACTGGCTGCAGCATGGGAGGATATCACAGTGCAAATTTTTATTTTAGACATCCTGATGTATTTGATACTCTTATAGCACTTAGTGGAATATATGACATTGCTTTTTTTGTCGGTGATAATGTGTCTGATACGGATGTTTATTTAAATTCCCCAGTTGATTACCTTAGTAATATTGAGGATGAAAATTATCTCGCTGCATACAGAAATGGCAACATAATAATATGCACGGGACAAGGAAACTGGGAGGAAGATTCAATTCGCGACACAAGGGCAATGGATACAATCCTAAAAAGCAAGGGAATACCTGCCTGGGTTGATTACTGGGGTCAAGACGTAAATCATGATTGGCCTTGGTGGAGAATACAGATGCAGTATTTCTTGAAAGAGCTAAAGGATCAGGAAAGAATTTAGAATAAAGAGGCTAGCTTGAATTCAAGCTAGCCTCTCTTTAAATCCTATCCGAAATAGTCTATTCCAGCCTGGAATAATCTTTGATTCTTTTCGCCTGGGATATTCTTATAGATGTCATCTGCTATTCTTTCTGAGTGACCCATTTTACCCAGGACTCTTCCATCAGGACTTGTAAGGGCTTCAACAGCCATCAAGGACCCATTTGGATTATAGTATCCATCATAGGTTGCATTTCCTTCAAGATCCACATATTGTGAAACAATCTGTCCGTTTTCAATTAGCTTTGTAAGAACATCATCCTTGGCTACAAATCTTCCCTCTCCGTGAGATAGTGGCATTGTATAAATCTCTCCTACCTCCGTGTTTGCAAACCATGGTGACAGCTTTGACACTACCCTTGTCGGTTGGAGCTGTGAAATATGTCTTCCGATTCTATTGAATGTGATTGTGGGTGAAGTCTCATCAATTGTTCCTATTTCACCATTTGGCAAAAGTCCAAGCTTAATTAGCGCCTGGAAGCCATTACATATTCCAAGAACAAGCCCGTCTCTGTTTTTCAACAGATCCATCACTGCTTCAGACAAGTAAGGATTTCTAAATATGGTTGCTATGAATTTCCCTGATCCCTCAGGCTCATCCCCCGCACTGAATCCTCCAGGAATCATAAGAATCTGACTCTTGGAGATCTCACTTGCCCATTCCTTCAATGAATCATTGATATCCTCTGAAGACTGATTTCTAAATACAGTACTCGATACTATTCCACCAGCTTTCTGAAATGCTCTTATTGAATCGTATTCACTGTTTGTTCCCGGGAACACTGGAATAAAGACTTTTGGTCTTGCTATCTTAATTCCGCCATATGGCTTTGGTGTCGCATCACTTGTCAGATTTCTTATATCTTCATCCACATCAAGCTTTATTGGGAATACTCCTTTCAGAGTATTTAACCAGATATCGATAAGTTTATCCAGCCCAACTGACTCCTCACCAATTATCAGCTTTTGTTCTGATATTGTCGTCCCGATCTTTCTAAAATTCTCAGGTATTTTATCTACATCTGATGCATCCACTTCAACAAGGATGCTACCAATTTTTTTGTCATATAATTCGTTTTGTTCAATATTGTCAAATTTGAATCCTATTTTGTTTCCAAAGCTCATTTTACTTATTGAAGCAGCAATTCCACCATTGGATACTGTCATTGCCGAAAGGATGACTCCCTTATCAATCAGCGACTTGATATCAACATATGTTTTTCTGACTTCATCAAAATTTGGAAGATCATTCTCGTCTGTTTTTATCTCTGCCAGATATACTTCTGAATCTGTTTTCTTGAACTCAGGTGAAAGTATATTCTTTGTTTTATCTGTTGTTACTGCAAATGTTATTATTGTAGGTGGTACTGAAATGTCGTTAAAAGTTCCTGACATGGAATCCTTTCCTCCAATTGCTGCGATCCCAAGTTCAGATTGAGCGATATAGGCGCCTAGCAATGCACTGAATGGCTTGCCCCATTTTAAAGGATCTTTTTCAAGCTTTTCGAAGTATTCCTGCATGCTGAGTCTCGCCTTAGTGTAGTCTCCTCCCATGGCAACAAGTTTAGAGATTGCCTGGAGTACTGAATAGACTCCTCCGTGATACGGACTCCATTCACATATTTCCGGGTCATAGCCAAATGTCATAAGACTTGCAGTCGTAGTCTCACCCTCCAGTACTGGGATCTTTGCAGCCATTCCCTCTATCGGCGTAAGTCTGTACTTCCCACCTTCTGGCATCAGAACAGTTGCTGCTCCTACAGTATTGTCAAACATTGCATTCATTCCCTTCTGGGAACAAACATTCAAGTCTGAAAGTGTTTTTTCAAGTCCTTCCTGGAATGAACTGTAATTCATTTTCTCTCTGTTTTTTTCAGCTGGGCTTGCAAGTACAACATCTGCAAATTGTCTCGCTCCGTTGGTGTCAAGAAACTCTCTCTTTATATCGAGAATACTGTTGCCTTTCCAGTTCATAATCAGTCTTCCAGTATCTGTTATGTCAGCTACCTTTGTCACTTCAAGATTCTCCTGGCGTCCCAGCTGTTTAAATTCTTCCAGGTCCTTTGGATCTATTACAACTGCCATCCTTTCCTGTGACTCAGAAATGGCAAGTTCTGTACCGTTAAGTCCTTCATACTTCTTGGGTATTACGTCTAGATCTATTGTTATGCTGTCTGCCAGCTCACCAATTGCAACAGAAACTCCACCTGCCCCGAAGTCATTGCATTTCTTTATCAGGCTAGCCAGTTCAGGCTTTCTGAACAATCTCTGAATTTTTCTTTCTTCAGGAGCATTTCCTTTTTGAACCTCTGCACCTGAAGTTTCCAGTGATTCCTCAGTATGGGATTTGGACGAACCTGTCGCCCCACCGATGCCATCTCTTCCCGTCTTTCCACCGACGAGAAGTACAATATCCCCAGACTTGGGTTTTATTCTAATAACATTCAACTTTGGAGCCGCTGCAATAACAGCACCAACCTCCATTCGTTTTGCAACGTATCCTTCATGGTAGATTTCTGTAACCTGTCCTGTAGATAGTCCAATCTGATTTCCATAGGAGCTGTATCCCTTTGCTGCTTCCCTGGTTACCTTCCTCTGAGGCAGTTTGCCGGGAATGGTCTGATCCATTGGCGTTCTTGGATCTCCACTGCCTGTGACCCTCATGGCCTGATACACATAGCTTCTACCGGATAGTGGGTCTCTGATCGCTCCACCCAGACACGTAGCTGCTCCACCAAAGGGTTCAATCTCCGTTGGGTGGTTATGAGTTTCATTCTTGAACATCAACAGCCACTTCTCTGTATTTCCGTCTATGTCCACATCGATTTCAATGCTGCAAGCATTGATTTCATCTGATATATCCAGATTGTCAAGCAATCCATTTTTCCTGGTTTCTCTAGCATTTATAGTAGCCAGATCCATTAAGCTTACTGGTTTTTTAACGCCAGTCTCCATTCTGGACTCATAATATCGATCCAATGAATCCTGGAAGACCTTCTGATACTTTCCTTCCTGGATTTTTATGTCTTCAATTTCAGTAAAGAAAGTAGTATGTCTGCAATGGTCTGACCAATAGGTGTCAATAACTTTTAATTCCGTTACAGTTGGGTCTCTTTTTTCATCATTCCTAAAGTAATCCCTTATTAACTCAATGTCTCCAAAGCTCATTGCAAAACTCATTTCCTGTCTGAAGCTTTCCAGTTCTTCATCCGAGAAGTCAATAAAACCCACATGTGTTTTTACATCCTCTGGTTCTGATGTCTGGTCTAAAAGTGATCTAGGTATTGCCATTGACGCTTCCCTTGAATCAACAGGGTTGATAATATACTCCTTTACTCTCTTGAAATCCTCATCTGTGATTTCCCCTACAAGTAAAAGTACTTTAGCTGCTTTAACCTTTGCATCCATATCACCCAATAGAATCTGTATGCACTGCTCAGCAGAATCAGCTCTTTGGTCATACTGACCTGGAAGATATTCTATTGCCAGAGCTTTCCCGTCAAATTGTGGTAGATCTGTATTATGTACAATATCAACATTGGGTTCTGAGAGAATCTTGTTCACAATTTCTCCAAAGCTTTCCTCGTCTTTGCATGTAAAGTCATATCTGTTGAGAATCCGCACTGATTCAAGTCCAGCAACCTCCAAGGATTCTCTGATTTCATGAAGCATATGCATGGCCTCTACATCAAAGCCTTCTCTTTTTTCTACATAAACTCTTCTAATATCGGAAATGACAACCACCGCCTTTATTTTATTTATATATTCATCTTAGAATATCCCTCCGCTTTAGGCAAGTATATAATGGAAATTTAACAAATGAATAAAAATTTCCCCTGCAAAAGAGAAACTATCTCCTTGCAGGGGAAATCTATATTGGGAGGTATTAGCTAATTAATTGTAATAAAGTTGGTGCTTGTAATAAAGTCTATCGGCCAGAATGTTGATCTTATCTCTAAGTTCTACCCTGTAGCCCCATTGTTCAGGGATTCCATCAGTTCCAAGAACTGCACCCAAAATGTTTCCTGTAATTGAGCCTGTACTGTCACTGTCTCCATCGTGATTTACAGCAGCTATTAATGCCGACTTGAAATCATCATTAAAACGCAGTGCGCAATAAACTCCTATTGCAAGAGCTTCTTCTCCGACCCAACCTTCACCGAGACTACAAATATCTTTATATATGTCATTATCTTCTTTACTCAATTCATATGCTTTCTTCAGTGCCTTGTGCGTTTCTTCACTCTCTTCGTATCCCTCAAGATATTCAAGTGTATTCTCTACCGATTTCGACAAAGTGTGATCATTGAAAATCAGAGATATAATCCTTGCAAGAGCACCAGCTGGATAGTATCCCGATGGATGCCCATGGGTAATGGCAGCAGATTTCATTCCATATAGAAATGCATCATCTGGTGGGCAGAGAATTCCCAGCGGTGCAACCCTCATCACACCACCACATCCCTTGCTATTATTGATTGGCTTCTCAACTTGACCCATTCTTCCACTTTTAAGAGAATCAAGGCAGGAATTGCCTGGTGCTCTTCTATTATGAAATCTTGAGTCGTGAATAAGCCAACCTTCCTCGATAACAGGAATATTGTAGCCTTGCGTTGCCAACCACCTAAGATAAGCAAGATATATATTGTCCACTACCTTGTCCTTTGATGTAGTAAGCAGGATTCCTTCGGCTGTGAACAAGGTCATCTGCGTATCATCAGATACTATTGCCTTCCCCTTCTCCAGCTCTCTAATCCCTCCAGTGCCGTACTTCTGCAAAATGTCTGTATAATTCATGAATTCCACAGGGTAGCCCAGCGCATCACCGATTGCACCACCAAGTAGACAACCATATATCATTTCTTTTTCCCTAGCCATTATATCCCTCGTTCTCCAAATATTTTGTCACTCTACATTTCAATTATACTCGATACTTCATTGTTTTACACTAATTTTTTTATTTTTCATACTTATATAAGCACTTCAATTACAATGAGTATAATGAATTTTATGACATCTATCATCTACGAGTCATAGTTCAATAATTGTTCCGGTTGCCAGATACTCAATTCGACTTTTCATTATATCTTTTAAATACTCAAATTGATCGTATCCTGTACAATGCCCTGTATAATAAACTATATCATTTATATTTAGTTTTTCAGCAACTTCATTTAGGAATTCTCTGTCCTCCTCCTTGTTTTTATCCAGATCATACAAATGGAATCCACCAATAACGGCTGTAAGAGGTCTATCAAGGTGTTTGTCACACTGGTCAAGAATGTTTACAATGCCTCGGTGTGAGCACCCAACTAGTAATACTCTTTTATCATTTTCTTTTATAAGTAAATTCTGTTCATGGTGGAAATCATCCTGCTTCCATTTTTCATCTACTCTCATAAGTAATCTATTGTTTCCTCTGGGCAACATTTCACTTCCCTTAATATGTGAGAATAGAATCAGATCATCATCAAAATACAAGTCTTCGTCAACAAATCGTACTCTATCATTATTCATCAGGGAAATATCTATTCCAGAGTCCTTCCTTTTCCCTTCTTTTATTGACCCATGTGCTCTGAAAGCCTCTTTATGAATATAGATAAGCGCCTTACTGTTTATTTCCATAAAATCCTTGATGCCTCCGCCATGATCGTAATGTCCATGAGATAGGATCATCATATCCACATCCTCGAGCTTAACTCCCATTTTCTCGGCGTTTTTTATGAACTTGTCAGTTTCACCTGCATCAAAGAGAATTTTCCTTTCCCCCACTTCAATATACATACTTAGCCCATGTTCTGTTTCATAATCCTCTGATACTGATCGATTTTCTACAAGAGTCTTAATTATCAATCTGATCACTCCTTTCAATATACAACTTTTACCCTAATTGGATTCGTTTATTACACAACCACTGACATATATTGACTTCTACGCTAGATAACAGTAAAGTAATCATATGAGAGGATGGTGTTATAGTTGTTGAATTCAATGAAAAGAAAACTTGATGAAGGTAAAAATGTTCTGGGTACTTTTTTTGAACTTGGAAGCGAAGAAGTTGTTGAATCGCTAGGCTATACTGGTCTTGACTTTATTATCGTAGATACCGAACACGGACCGTATAATGCCGAAAGCACTGCTAGATTTACAAGGGCTGCTGAGGTAGTCCAGCTTACAACACTAGTCAGGGTAACTGATATTTCAAGACCTTCCATGCTTAGGAATCTTGATATTGGTGCAAAGGGTCTTATTGTGCCTTGTGTTGAAACTGTTGATGAGGTAAAGAAGCTCGTTGAATGGTCAAAGTATACACCTGTTGGAAAAAGAGGTTATTTTAAGGCAAGATCTGCAGGGTATGGTGAAAAGGAGTTTGCAAAGGATCTGGGTGAATACTTTCAAACCTGTAACAGAGAAACTTTACTTATACCCCAATGTGAGACCATTGGCTGTCTCGAAAACATTGAGGAGATTATGTCCATTGAAGGAGTGGATGGTATCTTTGTTGGCCCATTTGACCTATCAATCGGTCTGGGAATTCCAGCTCAATTTGACAATCCCAAGTTTAAAGCAGCGCTGAATAGAATTTTAAAAGCTGCCAAGGACAATAACAAATACTCCTTTATATTCTCAACCGATGCAGCATCGGCAAGAAAGATGTTTGAACTGGGTTATCAAGGAGTTGCAGTTGGTATGGATGCAGGTTTTCTCATTTCATCTGTAAAGTCTGCAGTTAGTGAGATTATGGATTAAGAAGAAGGATGAATCCTTAAATAGAGGGTTCATCCTTCTTTTGCTTTGCTCAACTTCACCAAATCAATCCTGGAGATACTTTCTCAAAGCTTCATGATCCTTGATAATCAGTCCTCTTTCTCCGGCGAGAGTTTCAAGGTGATGGGTGAATTCGTGCACAAGAGTATGCTCAAGATGATTCTTTAACTCTTCTTCAGATATATTCCTAAACACTCGTTTAAATGAGCCATAATATATTCGTATATGGCTTCCTGTGATGCTTTTATGATACTCCCCCATAACATAGAGTCTTCTATCATTTCGGCTTTTTGGATGATACTTGTGCTGTGGAAGTAAAACAACTCCTTCATTAAGTCTATTGAAAAACTCAGGAGGCAAAGTTTCTGCTATTTCATCCAGAATCTGGTGAACTCTTTCAATATCAGGAAATCTGTCCATGTTACCAACTCCCGCAAAAAATCAAAGGGGCAAAACGCCCCCTTATCCTAAAGATTTGATCCGCTTGATCCAAGTACATTCTTGATTTTATGTTGTACCATTCCCTTGATAGCTGATCTGGCTGGTCCAAGGTACTTTCTTGGGTCGAATTCTGATGGATTCTCAACTAGAAATTGTCTTATGGCAGCTGTCATGGCAAGTCTAAGATCTGTATCAATATTTATCTTGGCTACATTCATCTTGGCTGCCTTTCTTAGCATTTCTTCGGGAACACCCTGTGCTCCTGGGATATCTCCACCATACCTGTTGCAAAGCTCTACAAACTCAGGCAACACTGTTGAAGCTCCATGTAAAACCAAAGGTGTATTTGGCATCAGCTTTCCAATTTCTTCAAGTCTTGCAAAATCAAGTTTTGGTTCTCCCTTAAATTTATATGCGCCATGGCTTGTTCCGATTGCAACTGCCAGTGAGTCGATTCCTGTTCTCTTAACAAATTCTACAGCTTCTTCAGGATCTGTGTAGGTTGCATCCTCCTTGGCTACATTGATAGCATCCTCTACTCCAGCTAATTTCCCTAGCTCGGCTTCAACAACAACTCCTCTTGCGTGTGCATAGTCTACAACTTCCTTGGTAATTCTTATGTTTTCCTCAAATGGATAATGAGATGCATCAATCATAACTGATGTAAAACCATCGTCAATACATTGCTTAACTATGTTTAGATCCTCACCATGATCAAGGTGAAGCACTATGTCAAGATTGCTGTCTTCAAGAGCAGCCTCAACAAGTTTTACCAGGTAAATTGAATTTGCGTATTTTCTCGCTCCGGCTGAAACCTGAAGGATCAAGGCTGACTTTTCTTCCTTGGCAGCATCCACAATACCCTGGATAATCTCCATATTATTTACATTGAAGGCACCAATTGCATAGCCACCCTGCTGTGCTTTCCTGAACATTTCAGTTGATGTAACTAGTCCCATATATATCTCCCCTTTATATTTATTTTGTTACTAAATGCTCTGTACTGTAATATACCCTAATCTTCCCTTGTTTAATTAAGGAAATGATCAGGTCGAGCAAGCAATCTATTATATGTTATATCTCTTAATCTCCTTTACAGGATCTTGAACCCTGTATTCAAGTGCAAGCACTGGATCAATCCCCTCCTTATTCAGGATTCTTAACACGCTCTCAATTTTTTCATCAGTTGGAACCAGGTGCTGATCTTCCATTCCATTGTTTCCGTGGATATGTATATACTCGATTTTTTCTCCAAGTACATGAACCCATTCGGACAAAGATGAATGACCAATATTCATATGACCAATGTCCATATTTATAGCAATTCTATCTTGTCCAATTTGATCAATCAGTTCTTTTAGCATATATGGTGACTCTTCAAATACGTTTTCTATTACTACCTTTCCTTTATAGGGCGTCACTTCCATTATTGCCTTCCAAAATTCAGCTGCCTGCTTGTTATTCAATTCCCTTAAAAAAGACTGATTAAGATATGGGTTAATCTGACTGTGAAAAACCACAAATTGAACATTCAGCTCGTGAGCAATTTCAAGAGTTTTCCTATACTTTATCTGGCTGATTCGCCTGATGTCCTTGTCAGGGCTTGAGGGTTTGAGGTCGAGGAATGGTCCGTGCAAGGATTTTATTCCTTTAAGCTCAGGGAGTTTTGTGCTATAGTCACGGACCAGCTTATCTATCTGCTCCTCTGATAGATTCGGCTCCACAAAATCCTGTAACTCAACACCGCAGCCAGCCTTGTTAAACTCCTGTACATCCAGCTCTTCTATTGTACTGATGCAATTTACAATTCTTCTACTCATTTCGCCCTCCTATTTGTGGTTAAGCTTCTTTATATATCTGTAGTCCTTGTCTGCTGAAATAACAGTAAGACTTGCATTTTCAATCCTGAATCTGAAGAAGTGCTCTGAACTACCAATTACCCAGCAGCAGGCCAGTCTTATTATTCCCTCGTGGGTTACAACCAAGACATTCTCATTTCTATCAAGAAGATCGACCATAAAACTTTCCACTCTCTTATATGTATCTGTGATATTCTCACCTTCTGGTATTGTGTAATTAAACGAGTCCTCCATCCATAACTTTGTCTCTTGAGGATAGTCTTTCTGATACTCCTGGAAAGTAAGTCCTGCAAAGACTCCAAAGTTCATCTCTCTTATCCTGTCATCCTCTTCCCCTTGGAGACCAAGATATGAAAGTGTCTGAAGTGTTCGTTTCAAGGGGCTTACATAAACCTTAGAAAAATGATATTTCTCAAGCAAGGTTCGAGTATTCTTTATTTGTTCGATTCCTTCCTCTGTTAGGGTTGTAAAGTCCCTGCTGAATCTCTTCTCAAGATTATCATGGGACTCCCCATGTCTAATAAATATTATATCCATACTGTCACTCCCCAAAATATTATCATTGATGCTACCTCACACAACTCAATGATTGCTCCGTATACATCTCCTGTCAATCCATCTATCTTCTTGTATGACCATAGTGTCATTGCCTCTCCAACTACCAAGCTCCCCGCAAGTGGTAGAATATACCACGGATTTATAAACATTATTATCCCTATGTAAATTATTCCTGCCATAATAATATTTTTGCCTGCAACTGAACTTTTAAACAATACTCCCAAGCCATCTTCCCTTGCATTCTTCTTTGCAAGAATCACATATCCTGCAACAAGTCTTGCATTGGCAAGAGATAGTGGGATTGCAATCCACGCACTGGCTGGCAGCTCATACACCGCAACGAACTTTGAAAGAATAAGAAATATCAAGGCAAGAGCACCAAATGAACCAAGTGTGCTATCCTTCATTATCTCCATTACACGATCCCTTTTTCTACCTGAAAGGAATCCATCAAATGTATCAGCCAAACCATCCAAATGCAATCCACCTGTAAAGGTTGCAATTACAAGTATGGATAGAAGGGATGCAATCATCTTGCTGGTACTGTGAAGCATAATGATGGGCAATGCAGCAATACAACCTATTATTATTCCAATAAAAGGCAGGAAGAATAGACTTCTTCCAATGTTTTTTTCATTGAAGGAAACCTCTTTGCCAACTGGTATTCTTGTAAAAAACTGTAATGCCAGAATCAATCCATCCATTATTTTAACCTCACTGGTATTCCACAGCTGACTAGATAGACCTCATCCGATTTTTCAGCAACCCTTTGATTAAGTCTTCCCTGGATATCCCTAAATACTCTGCCTATATGATGCTCAGGCACAAGTGAATACCCAACCTCGTTTGTTACCATAATTAGTGTATATCCATTTTCTTCAACCTTTTCAATCAGTTGCAGAACCTCTTTGAAAATCCTGTCTTCAACCTCTTTTTGAAGCTTGGGACTAATTTTTTCATCCTCTTTAAAATCATTGGGAATAAAATCATCGGGGACGGTTCTTTTTGATTTATATGTCATATCAAACATTATGTTTGAGGTCAAAACTGTAAGACAATCCAAAAGATAATGCTCTTCATCTCCTACAGCCTCTGCCAGGTTGTAGTTCCCTTCGAAAGTTCGCCAAAAATCTGGTCTACTTTCCCTGTGGTGATCAATTCGATCCTTCATTTCATCATCTTCTACTCTTGATGTAGCAATATAGACAACATCATTTTTATCTTGAAACTGTTTTTCAGCAAAGGAACTTTTGCCACTTCTAGCTCCCCCAACTAATAATTTTATCATTTTATTCACCACTTTTTCTAAATATTTGTCTTATGTCTATCTTATCACAGTAGGGATAAAGCTGAAAACCCACAGTTAACAGATTTTATTGACATTCAACGTATATTTGATACACTTTTAGGGTAAAACTAACACAAGACCAATTTAAGGAGGTAATGCTATGCACAAAAAATTATTTATCCCGGGACCTGTTGATGTACTTCCAGATGTCCTGGAAAAAATGGCAACACCACAAATAGGCCACCGAACCAAGGAGGCTTCCGACCTTCAAAGAGGTATTTCAGAGAAACTTCAGAAGGTCTTTTATACTGAAAACCAGATACTTCTTTCAACAAGCTCAGGAAGTGGTCTGATGGAGGGAGCAATCAGATCCTTAACTAGAAAAAGGGCTGCTGTTTTTTCAGTGGGCGCTTTCGGTGACAGATGGTACAAAATGGCTACTTCGAACAATGTACCTACAGATTTGTTTAAATCAGACCTAGGTGAGCCAACAACTGTTGAAATGGTTGATGAAGCATTAGCCACAGGAAAATATGACGTTATTACCGTAACACACAATGAAACATCTACGGGAGTTATGAACCCGACAAAAGAAATTGGAGCATTATTGAAGGATAAATATCCTGATGTTCTATACCTTGTGGATACAGTTAGCTCCATGGGAGGCGTAAAGATTGAATCAGACGCCTGGGGTATGGATGTTGTTATAACATCGACTCAAAAGGCTCTGGGATTACCAGCTGGTCTGGCAATATGCTCAGTTTCTGAAAGAGCAATCGAAGCAGGCCGTGAGGTTCCAAACAGAGGATTGTACCTGGACCTGGTTTCACTATATGATACAGTCAAGAAAAAAGACCATCAATATCCATCCACCCCTTCCCTATCACACATGTTTGCACTTGATTACCAACTGGACAGGATTCTTGAGGAAGGTCTTGAAAACAGATATAAAAGACACAAGGAAATGGCTGAGCTTGTTAGAGATTGGGCAAGAAAGAATTTTGAAGTTTTTGTTAAGGATGAAAACTATCTTTCACAGACTCTTACCACTATTAAAAACACTCGCGAAATCAGTGTTGGAGACCTAAACAAGGAGCTTGCCAACAGAGGATTTATGATTTCCAATGGTTACGGTGACCTTAAGAACCATACTTTCAGAATATCCCACATGGCAGACTATACCATGGATGATGTCAGAGATCTTCTCTCCACCATCGATGATATACTCGGACTTTAGAGAGGTGATTATATGTTGAAAATATTAGCTACTGACGGCATTGACAAATCAGCCGTTAAGGAACTTGAAGCACTGGGCCATGAGGTCCACGAGCAGTTCTATGAGCCTGAGGAGCTTAAGGAAGCTTTGAAAAACTATGATGTTGTTGTTGTAAGATCTGCCACCAAGATAAGAGAACCAATAATTGATGCAGCTGCCGAAGGCGGTAAACTGAAAATGATAATCAGAGCCGGAGTCGGTGTTGACAATATTGATGTTAAATATGCTGAAGGTAAAGGAATAAAGGTAAGAAATACACCAAACTCAAGCAGCGCATCTGTTGCTGAGCTTGTACTGGCACATATGCTCGCCCTTTCTAGATTTGTTGGGATCTCAAACGTTACCATGAGAAATGGTGAATGGAATAAAAAGAAATACAAGGGAATCGAACTGGCTGGAAAAACACTTGGCTTGGTTGGCTTCGGTAGAATATCCAGAGAACTTGCTCAAAAAGCTAGTGCACTGGGTATGAAAATTGCCTATACAAATAGAAGTGGTGCAAAAGATGAGTATCCTGAGTTTACTTTTATGGAACTCGACGAACTTCTTAAAAACTCAGATTTTGTATCAATTCACACACCTGCAATGAAAGATGGAAAAGCGCTTATGGATAGCGAAAAGATTTCATTGATGAAAGACGGCTCCTATCTAATAAACTGTGCACGTGGCGGAGTTGTGGACGAGGCTGCGCTTTTGGACGCTATTAAGTCTGGTAAGCTTGCTGGAGCAGGAATTGATGTTTTCCAGGAAGAACCCACTAAGAACAAGGAGTTGTTGGACCATCCCAATGTTTCTGTTACACCACATATAGGTGGATCAACCAATGAAGCACAAATGAGAATCGGCGAAGAGGTAGTTGAAGTAATAAAAAGTCTTTAGAGGAGGAATGCAAATGGCCGTACTGAAACCGTTCAAGGCACACAGACCCGCACCTAAGCTTGCTGACAAGGTAGCTGCTCTGCCCTATGATGTAATGAATAGCAAGGAAGCAAGGGAGGTTGTAAAAGACAATCCCTACTCCTTCCTGCATGTTGATAAATCTGAGGTAGACCTTCCAGAGGATATTGATATACACGATGAGAAAGTATATGAAAAAGCAAGAGATAATCTTGCCAAAATGATCAAAGATGAAGTTTTCATCCAAGATGACGAAGACAGCTTGTATATTTACAAGCAGATTATGGATGGAAGAGCTCAGGTAGGACTTGTTGGGACAAGCTCCATCGATGATTATCTTAACGATATAATAAAGAAACATGAGTATACAAGAGCTGACAAGGAACTTGACAGAATAAACCATGTAGATTACACGAATGCAAACACCGGCCCAATCTTCCTCACATACAGAAGCAAGGATGAAGTCGATAAGATTATAGAGAATTGGATGAAGGAAAACGATCCAATATATGATTTCCAATCAGACGACGAAATAACCCATACAATATGGAAAATTGATGACAAATCAATTATTCAAAAACTAGTATCACTTTTTGGCTCAGTCGACTATCTCTATATAGCTGACGGTCATCACAGAACAGCTTCAGCTGTTAAGGTGGGATTAAAACGTAGAGAAGAGTTTCCAAAATACGATGGAACTGAGGAATTCAATTTCTTCTTGTCTGTCCTCTTCCCTGACAAAGACCTTTATATAATGGATTATAACCGTGTTGTAAGAGATCTTAATGAGTATTCCACAGCAGAGTTTATTGAGCTCTTAAGGGAAAAGTTCGCTGTTGAGGAATATACAAAAGACGGTCAGTATAAACCAACTGAGAAGCATACTTTTGGTATGTTCCTCGATGATAAATGGTATGTTTTAAAGGCTAAGGAAGGATCATTTGATAAGGATTCTCCAGTAGACCGACTTGATGTATCAATTCTTCAAAAAAATGTTCTGACTCCTCTTCTTGGTATAATGGATCCAAGGGTTGATGAAAGAATAGACTTTGTTGGAGGAATCAGAGGACTTGCTGAGCTTGAAGAAAGAGTACTCAATGGTATGAGGGTAGCATTCTCGATGTATCCAACAAGCATTGAGGATCTTATGGCAATTGCAGATGCAGGAGAGGTAATGCCTCCTAAATCCACATGGTTTGAGCCTAAATTAAGAAGTGGACTATTTGTCCATACATTGGATTAATTGACCGGCCTGGTGAATAGCCAGGCCTTTTCAATGTCTTAACCCATTGACATAATCGTCACAAGTATTGTATAAATGATATGAGGTGAAAAATCTTGAAAATCAAAGCCATCATACTTATAACAACTATATTACTCACCATATTCACATATTCTTTTGGTACACTTGTTGAGCCAGGTCAGTCAATGGGAGAAATTAACTCAACTATTTCCCAGCTGAGTCAGGAGGAAATTGAGATTCTTGAATCCCTTTTCCTAATACAACAGGAAGTCAGAGACCTTGAGATAACTGAAGAACGAACTTCTAGGGAAATTGAAGAACTATCCGTTAAAATTGAAAATATAGAAGAAGATATCGTAAATCTAGAAGTTTCATATAATGATAACCTGGATATTATGGAAGAAGTGCTTCGTTCCTACCAAAGAAAGGGTCCTCTTTCAAACCTTCAGCTTATATTAAATTCAGATAATCTTTCCATCCTGCTTAAGAGAATAAACAGCATTAGGGATCTTTCAAGAAACACCAATGACCTTTTGTTTACAATAGAGAGTGAAAAGCAGGAGCTCTCCCTGGTGAAGGCAACTCTGGATGAAAATTTAAAGGAAATTGAGAATAGACGTGTAGAGCTTAGAAGGACGATTGAAGAAAAATCAACAACAATAGCATTTCTTGAAGAAAGCCTTCAGGCGCTTCAGGATGAGAAAGGCAGATACGAAGGCTATCTCACCCAGCTGGATGATTCGTGGAATGATGTAAAACCTATATTTCTTGAAACAATTCAAGGAATCACAGAGACAGTTGAAAGTGGTGAACTTCCTGAGTCAATGCTAAATGTAAGAATAAGTTTCTCAGGAATAAGTGGAAAGATTTTTGATGAAGAGTTAAACCGGGAATTATCTAAAAGAAGCTACCCCACTGAACCACAGCTGTTATTCCATGAGGATTATGTAAGACTTGTAATGCCTGAACTAAATCTTGATATAAGAGGTAATCTGATTATACTTGACAACAAGACACTTCGTTTTGAAATTACGGATGGTAAATATATGGGCCTTGCTCTTGAAAAGTCAGCTGTTATGGATCTTTTTGATTTTGGTTATCTGGATCTTAAATTTCATAGACTTCTAGGAAACAATACTATTCGTTCAATAAATCTTCAGGATGGATACATGGACCTGCAGATTCGACCATCTTTATTCTAAAGGAGAGATTCGATGATAACCACTAAAAATTTAAGTCTCAGATATAAGGATGGGACCTTCGGTCTTGAGGATGTCAATATTTCAATTCCACCAGGAGAAATTGTATATATAACCGGTCAAAGCGGTTCAGGTAAGACAAGCCTAATAAAGCTCCTTCTGGGCATGGAAAAACCTTCCTCTGGCGAGCTGTTTGTTCTTGGAAATTCGATGGATAAGATTACTGACAAAGAACTGCAAAGTCTTAGACAGCAGATTGGGCCGGTTTTCCAGGACTTCAAGCTTCTTGATGGCCGATCTGTAAATGAAAATGTACTTGTCGGTATGAGATTCTTAAAGATAAAAAAGGAAGATATGTATGAGAGATCCCTTAAAGCACTTGAAAAAGTCGGTCTATCCCACAAAGTCCATTCATCAGTCGAAAATCTCTCATATGGTGAAAGACAAAGGGTTGCCATAGCACGATCTGTGGCAAGAAATCCAAAGCTGATAATTGCAGATGAGCCTACGGGAAATCTGGACAAGAAGAATTCTGTTCTGATTCTTGAGCTTCTCAAGTCCTTCCGGAGCCCAGACACGACTGTTATTATAACAACCCATGCCACGCACCTTATACAAGATGAGAAGGATTGCATTCACATCCAGGTGGATGACGGCAGAATGACAATCAAGGAGGTGCCTCATGGGAACTAGACCCAGCAATACAGGTTATTATTTAAAGGAAGTAAAGACACTGGTTAAGAGAGATATTTCTTCAAATCTTCTGTCGGTTTTAAGCCTGGCATTTATCTTTTTTATTCTTGCTCTGGTATTCTCTTTGGGTCTTGGGTCAAATTACATGATAACTCAGATTGAAGATCAGGCTGAAATAAGTATCTACTATGAAGACAGCGCCTCTGTCCCTCTATTGATACAGGAACTGGAAGCTATCGAAGGAGTCATGGATGTGACTCCGGTGGATGATGAAACTGCCAGGGAACAAATGATTCAGGTCCTTGGAAGTGACTCAAGAATAGTGGAGCTCTTTGACCATAATCCCTTCAGCGCTTACCTGGATGTCGGTATCAGGATAGAGTCCGTTGATAAAATATCAGAAGAAGCTGCTCTATTAAGCGGTGTGGATCTTGTTAGAGACAATAAGGAGGTTCTTCAAAAGCTACAAGAGATTTCCGGATTAATAAGGATTATTGGCATCTTTATCCTTCTTTCGGTCTCAATTGCCACTCTTGTAATAACCTCACACCTTATCAGACAAGGTGTTTACCTGAATAGGGACTCAATTGGAACCCTGAAGCTACTCGGAGCACCCGACGGATTTGTTTACAGGCCATTTCTTGTAAACGGAATGTTGACGTCACTTTTGGCAGGACTAATTTCCCTGATCATGACTTATTTTTCAACAAGGTACCTGTATAGCCAGCTTTCAGGAAGTCTTCCATTTATAGTACTTCCAGATTTTGCAGATCATATGATAACACTTGTAATTTTCACCCTTTCTCTGTCAGTAATCCTAGGAATATTTGGTGGACTAATGGGAATAAAATCAACCAAACCAAAAAACAGTTAAGGAGAGTTCAAAATGAACTCTCCCTTTTATTACTAACAACAGCTTTTTTACAATAATAGCAATATGGCTACACCAGCAACTGAAACAAATGCTCCAAATATCTCAGAAGGCTTTACCTTTTCCTTAAAGAGTAGTATTGAGAATGGAATTATTGTTATAGGTGTAATGGATGTAATGGTCGATGCAATTCCTGCAGTTGTATATCTCAGTGCAACCAATGAAAGGCTGACTCCCAGGAAAGGTCCAAATATTGATCCTAAAAGTGTGTATTTAATAGCTTCACGATCTTTTATTGCAAGCTTTAATTCACCCCATCTTCCCATAACAGTTACAAAGATTACAAAGCTTATGAATCCGGCAATTATTCTGATTTGTGTTGCTGCAAAAGTATTGTAGTCAAGAAGCCCCATCTTGCTGAAGATTAGTCCAACAGCCTGACCAAGAGCGCCAAGAAAAGCCCAGAAAAGTCCTCTTGGTGAATACTTCATTCTCATTTTTTGTTGGCTTCTATCCCTGCTCATAACCACGATCACTATTCCCATTATAGTAACCATCATTCCAATGACTCCGGATAGTGAAAGGGTTTCGCCCAAAAGAAAATAACCGAACAATGCAGCCATGGGCGGACTCGTTGCCATCATCAGGAGTGAAATCCTTACTCCTACTTCTATGTATGCCTTAAGCATAAAGAAATCTCCCAGAAAAAATCCTATTATTCCCGATACAGTGAGCCATGTCCAATTGTGAATTGAGGCATCTGTAGGAAAAGGCACTCCCCTTGTAATATAAGCGGTAACTGTCAGAAATGCAAATCCGAAAACGAGCTTTATGAAGTTTACTGATAAACTTCCAATCTTACTGCTTGCTTTTCCAAAGAAAATTCCTACGAGAGTCCAGCTGAATGCGGTGGCCAATGCAGCCAACTCGCCAATATTTTGTTCAATCATTCCTTATCCTCTCTTTCAGTTCAGTATCTGTGCATATTCAAAGGCCTGCCTGATGGCAGACCTGCATTATTACTCAAAGTGTTCGTAAGCTCTTGTGGTAAGCATAACAGCCTGTTCCCTGGTAGTGTACTCCTGAGGGTGAAGATTATTGTTTTCATCGCCCTTAAGAATCCCCTTATCAACAAGGAACATAACACTGTCATAAGCATATGCTTTTATCCCATTTTCAATCGCAAGAGGATTATAAGCTAAACTTATTGAAGTATCAATTCTTTGAAGGGTCCTTGTAATCACCACTGCAATGTCCTGTCTTGTTATTGGGTTTTCCGGTCTGTACGTACCATCCTCGTAACCTGTTATTATGCCAAGAGCTGCAGCTTTCAGAACCTGCGGATTGTAAGAGTCCGAGAAATACTTTCCTGTAGTATCAATCTCTTCCCCTGTTTTGCTCTCATAATATGCAACCATTACTTCGGCAAACTCTTCTCTGGTAATGACATCCCTCATATTGGTGCTTATGCTTTCAGGTATCAGATTGTACTGATGAGCTTTGTCAAGTTCTGCAATGGCCCATGGTGATGCGTAATTGTAAGGATACATCTTACCGCTTGTAACAGGCGGACTGTAGCTTCCAAACAAGGTGTAGCTACCCAGTATATCTCTTTGGGCAAGTCCAATCCTCACTCTGAAATTGTATGATGAAAACATAAGATTAACAGGCTCCTCAACAATTCCAAGCTTTAAAAGATCCAGGTCAATCCTTGAAAAACCCTCTGGTTCTCTTTCTAAATCAGAGTATTTGAAATTCATTTCTCTCATAACAACAGAATCGTCATACCTTACATAAAAGTTTACTTGAATATATAGATTGTCTTTGTGTGTTTCGTTCTGGAAAATTGTAATTGTGGATTCTTCATCAATCCATCTAAGTATAAAGTACGGGTTCTCGTCTTCAACAACTTCCACTGAGAATTGCTTCGGTGCACCGGGTCTTAATACCTGAGCTGAAGCTACTGATGGCAGAAGCATAGCAATAACCATCAAAATTATCATTAATCTTTTCATGTCAACCTCCAACCAGCTACTGGTTTTTCTTCCACTCGCTGTATTTTTCGATTTCACCTTTAAGCCTGCTGACAACATATCCAATAACAGCAGCATCATCAAGATATCCTCCCAGTAAAAAGTCAGGTACAATATCAATAGGATTTACCAAATATATCAAACCTGCTATAACTGTAATTATGGTACCTTTGGAGACAAATGTATATTCCTTTTTCGAGTAGTCTTTTACCATGGAAATCATCTTCCCAATATCGTTAATCAAATCAGATAATTGCTCATTGTCCCTAATAATAAGATTGGCAGAGCCTAGTAAATCCTTTAATCTTTCAGGATTGTTATAGTACTGTTTTGCTTTACGACCTAAACTGGCCAGGACTCTTCCTGGATTTATTCTCATAATATCATCTCTTTTCCTATTCATATCATTGTTCAATCATATAATTATACCATAGCAGCCAATTCTAGACAATCCACAGAAATACATGTATGTGTTTATCTTTTGATAATGTCACCTTATAATTATCTTTTGATTATGTCACAATAATCTTATGAAAAAAGAGGTG